>JAKAHN010000042.1 GCA_021814895.1 bacterium | reverse complement strand
AAAATTTGTTTTGCCTATATGTATTCTGGCCGATTCCAATTAAAAACTTCAGCTAAACGCTGAAGTTTTTAATAGAATATATTTCAGTTTCATCATCCCTCCGTTTCTCTTCGGCTGTGCGGTCGTCAATCGCCCCTCCATCAACAACTGATTCCATAGCCCCCATATCAATCGCACGTTCGGCATTTTCTGCAATTTTAGCAACTTCGGCAACTTCTTTAACCGCCGGGCTGGCATCCGCATCCTCCTTGCCTTTCTCTAATAGTCCAAGAATTGCTCGTAAATCTTCAGTTGTGAAAAAATCAATTGATAACTTTCCACCCTTTAGATTTCTTTCAATATAGACTCTTGTGCCTAAAGTTTCTTTGAATTTATCTTCAAGCTCCGAAACTTCCGGGTCAATATTCTTATCAATTTTCCGAGCGCGCTCAAAAGCAATTCTTCGCGAAGTCAATTCCGCCTCGCGCACCGTCACCCGCCTTACCAAAATATCCTGAAAAAGAGCTTTTTGTTCTTCCGGTCGGTCAACCAACATTAAAAGCGGTCTGGTGTGACCTTCTGAAATTTTGCCTTCAATTACCGCATTAATCATATCTTCCGGTAAACTCAAAATCCTAATGCTGTTAGAAACGTATTCTCGGCTTCGTCCCACTTTTCTGCCAATTTCAATATGTTTCAAACCGAAATCATCAACTAATTGTTTAAAAGCTTTTGCCCTGTCAATAACGTTTAAGTCTTCTCTTTGCAAATTTTCAATAATCGCCATCTCCAGTTTTTCTCGGTCGCTTTGTTCAGCATTTCTGATTAAAACCGGCACCTGTTGAAGGCCGGCTAATTTTGAGGCTCGAAGTCTTCGTTCGCCTGAGATCAATTCGTATTCCGAAGTAAAACTGCCGTCATCGCGAACAATCTCTTTGCGAGTGACGACAAGCGGTTGAAGGACTCCGTACATTTTTACCGAATCGGCAAGTTCCTGAAGCCGGGCCTCATCAAACTCTCGGCGCGGTTGAAAAGGATTCGGCCGAATACGATCAACCTCAACCCAAAAAATTGAATCTTGAAGAAAGTTACTCATATTTGTACTGAACATTTTATCATAGTATCTGTAACGCACAAAATTATAAACGCCTTTATTAGGAGTCTACCTCGCAACTCTTTTAAGAGATTAAGACGAGAATACCTGCCTAACTGGAATCGATTGCTATTTGAATAAATTTAGATTTTGTTGTAAATTATAAGTAGTTAGTGGTTAATTTATTCGCTGGAGTGGCGGAATGGCAGACGCAATGGACTCAAAATCCATCGATCGCAAGGTCATGAGGGTTCGACTCCCTCCTCCAGCATAATCGAGCGTAGCGAGATTATGATGGAGAGGAAGCGTGAGACGCTTCCGTGAGGCAGTCGAAGCCTTGTTGAGCTTTTTTGCGAGTTCGGAGAACGAAGCAAAAGCCATAGAAACCTAAAAAGTTTCAATATTTATACTGTGATATCTATTTGTGTAAATTAAATTATCATAAACTTAAAACTAAAAAATGACCCCTCTAATGTTTCTAGTTTTTATCCTTGCTCTTATAACACCAACAATCTATCAACGGCTGAATTTTTGGTTAAACAAAAAAAGCTTTTACGAAATTAATCTGCGGGAAAAAAGCGGATTGCAAATACACCACGGTCATTTTGGCATCATAATTTTATTTGTAACCACCATCTTTATAATGTTTTTAGAAAAAAATTTGTTGTTAGTCTCGCTTTTGGGCTTTGGTTGGGGGCTTCTCCTAGATGAAATCGCTCCGTCACTCATGATGCCGAGCAAAAACAGAGAGTTAGAACTTGCTGTTTACGAAAAATCTGGACGAGCGACATTTTTAATTTTCATTTCAGTAATAATTTTAGTGACAATCTTATATTTTTTTCAAGGAAAATATTAATTTTTAGCAAAGGCTTCTTTTTGACATATTTTCTTAAGGCGTATAGAATTACAATATTCGGATAAGGTGGCGGCTACCAACCGCAAACGCAAAGATGAACCCGAACCGAACAAAGAGCGCTTTCGTAAATACGAAAGAAGTCAGGTGGAACCGCGAGGAAACGTTCCCCGCCCTGGCAAGCAAACATGAATCAATCGTGTGCTTGCCAGGGCGTTTTTATTTATAAACTAATATTAAATAAACATATGAACAATTTGGAAAACAAACGTCACTCTCTCGCCCACCTCTTGGCGGCGGCAGTTTTGGAATTGTACCCGGAAACAAAAAACACTATCGGCCCGGCGATTGACAACGGCTTTTATTACGACTTCGAGTTCGCTTCCCCAATTACCGATAAAGACTTGCCGAAAATTGAAAAGAAAATGAGAGAAATCATCAAAAGCTGGAAAGCATTTTCCCATAAAGAAATAGAGATCAAAGAAGTTTTAAAAATTTACGAGGCAAATCCTTACAAACAGGAACTTATAAAAGAATTGGCGGATAAAGGCGAAAAAATCACCCTGTATACTTGTGATAAGTTTACCGATTTATGCCGTGGCGGTCATATTGAAAATCCCGCCAAAGACATATCTCCCAGTTCCTGGAAATTATCCCGCATAGCCGGCGCTTACTGGCGGGGCGATGAAAAAAACAAAATGCTCACCCGTATTTATGGTTTGGCTTTTGAAACAAAAGAGGAACTGGAAAACTATGAGAAAAAACTTGAGGAGGCTAAAAGTCGCGACCATAAAAAACTTGGGCGTGAATTGGATTTATTTTTGATAGATGAGGAAGTCGGGAAAGGATTGCCTATGTGGACTCCAAAAGGCACAATTATAAAATTTGCCCTTGAAAAATACACAAGGGATTTGGAAACAAAATATGGATATGACCATGTTTCTACTCCCTACCTCGGCAGTGAAAAACTTTACAAAACTTCCGGTCACTTAGATCATTACAAAAAAAATATGTACGCCCCGATTGATATGGACGGAGATATTTTCTACCTCCGACCAATGGCCTGTCCTCATCATATTAAAATGCTCCAGCGTAAACCTTTAAGTTATAGAGATTTGCCGGTGCGATACGCGGAAATAGCAGATTATAATCGTTATGAAAAATCAGGCGAATTAATGGGGATGATTCGGCTCCGAAAGTTCCAATTGACAGACGCTCATATTTTCGTAACCCCTTCAGGTTTGAAAGAAGAATTCAAAAATGTCTGTCGTCTGATCCAAGAAGGCATGCAAGGATTAGGTTTAAGCGATTCGGTCAATTATCGTTTTTCCAAACGCGACCCAAAAAATAAGGAGAAATATTATCCCGATGACACCCTTTGGGAAAAAGCCGAGGGCGTAATGAAAGAAGCTTTGGATGAAATAGGACTTAAATATACCGAGGCAACAGATGAAGCGGCTTTTTACGGACCAAAACTTGACGTTCAAGCTGAGAACGCAAACGGCAAAGAAGATACTTTGTTTACCGCTCAAATAGACTTTCTTCTGCCAGAAAAATTTGATATAAACTATACGGCAGAAGATGGTTCAAAACAAAGGGTGGTAATGATTCACCGTTCAGCGATTGGAGCTCTGGAAAGGACCTTTGCCTTTTTGATTGAACACTACGCCGGCGCTTTTCCACTCTGGCTCTCACCTGTACAAATAGCGATTTTGCCTGTCTCTGATAAATTTAACGAGTACGCTGAAAAAATAAAAAACTTGCTTTGCGATACAGGTCTTCGCGCCACCTTGGATACTTCAAACGAATCACTCGGTAAAAAAGTCCGCGCAGTAAAAATGCAAAAAACCCCATACTGGGTGGTTATTGGAGAAAAAGAAGTTACGGCCAATATATTAAATCTTGAAAGCCGAGACCGTGGTATAATCGGAACTCTCTCAATTCAAGAAACGATAAAAAAACTTCTGGAAGAAACAAAACTAAATTCATAAGAAAAATGGCGGGACAAACCCGCCATTTTTCTTATGAATTTTTCTTATGGTTTAAGGTGTCACCTTTTTCGCCCCGTCTTATGTTCTCATTATCCTCATTAAAGCAATTTTAGTGCCTAGATTATTATCGGCATAACTGTTTTCAACAATACCAAGCAAAGAGCTCATGATCGCTTCCATTTTCGGTCGGCTCCAATGAGAAACTATTTGCGACAAAACAATATTTCTGCGATTAGTCTCACCTTCAAGTTTTGCCCTATAAGCAACATCCAATTCCAAAACGACATCGGCGGCAAATTTATCGGACGAAATACCTTTGTCTTTAATTTTTCTGATAAACTCCAAAACTGGTTTTTCTTCTCCTCGAACAATAAGATTGACGAAGGAGTTGATATCAGTGGTAAAATCTTCGTTATTGTGCGTCAAACCATTATTATTACCGTTACTGTTGTTATTATTACTCGCGTAACCATTACCATTATGTCCGTTTGAAGAGTTATGATTTTCATTAAAATCTGCCGAATTGTCATCTTGTTTTTGAGTATCGTTATAATCTTTTCTTGCCATCGTATCAGTTATAACCGGCTCAACATCTTTCCTACCATTGGTCTTGTCAGGATATTTTGGAACGAAAATATCATTAGAGGGATTATTGATTGGGTTCATATCCATATTTAGAATATTATTATTAACATCAATTATAGAACCAGTCGACATTACATACGTATCGGAAACCGATTCCATTTCAACATTACGAAACGCTTTCTTGAAAAAAGCTTCTACTTTTTTCCATTTTTTTATATAAAAAAATACTCCCAACCACAAAATCACTATCGCCCCGACAACCAAAATATGGCTTGGGTTATTTATCTCAACCTTAGCAACCTCTGCCAAATAAGAAGACAGCTGTGTTCCTGTTGGTGTCATAATATCTATATATTACACCTATATATAAAAATGCAAGGTCTTTAAAAACCAAGCCATAATTAAGAGATTTAGACACCGTTCTGTCCCCGACACAAACAGTGCCTTTATAGCTAGAGTTAAAGATTTAGATATCAATATTCGCTTTTCCGGCATTAGATTGGATAAAACTCTTTCTGGATGGCACATCAGTGCCCATCAGAATATCAAAAACCTTATCTGCTTCCCTGGCATCATCAACCTTAACCTGACGCAAAATCCTATTGGCGGGATTCATTGTTGTCTCCCATAATTCTTCCGGATTCATTTCTCCCAAACCTTTATAACGTTGAATTGAAATCTTGGAAGGCTTCTTAACTTCGCCGACATCTTCCTCATCTGAAACTTCACCGGTTTCCGCTTCGCTTTCCGATTCCTCTTCTGTGTTTATTTCCGCCGATGGCGCATCTTTGCCGATTATTTTCGCCTTTTCTTCGTCGCTGTAAGCATAAGTCACATCTTTGCCTTTCTTAATTTTATATAAAGGCGGTTGAGCAATGTAAATAAATCCGCCGTCAATTAAAGGACGAAAATAACGATAAAAAAGAGTAAGGAGCAGCGTCCTGATATGAGCGCCGTCAACGTCGGCATCAGTCGCAATAATTATTTTATGATAACGCAGGTTAGTCATATCAAAAGCGTCGCCGATAGCCGTACCGAGCGCGATAACTAAAAATTTTATTTCGTCAAAACCGAGAATTCTGTCAAGCCTGGCCCTTTCCACATTCAAAATTTTTCCTTTCAACGGCAAAATTGCTTGGGTTCTTCTGTCGCGACCTTGTTTGGCCGAGCCTCCGGCGCTGTCTCCCTCAACAATAAACAACTCTGATTCTTCGGCGCTTTTTGTTTCGCAATCGGCCAATTTTCCAGGCAATGTCATACCTTCAAGAGCGCCCTTTCTTAATACGGAATCTTTAGCCGCCTTAGCCGCTTTTCGAGCTTTTAAGGCCAAAACAACCTTATTGACAATAGCTTTCGCATCGTCTGGATTCTCCTCTAAAAATGCCTCAAACGCCTCACTAAAAACCGCATCCACAGCCCCCCTGGCTTCCACACTGCCCAACTTAGACTTAGTTTGCCCCTCAAACTGAATCTCGCGCATCTTAACAGATATGACCGCAGTCAAACCTTCCAAAACATCATCTCCGGTAAAATTATCCTCACTTTCTTTTATCAGATTATTTTTACGACTATAACTGTTTAAAGTTCTGGTTAGGGCGGTCTTGAAACCGGTCACATGCATTCCCCCCTCTGAATTGTAGATATTGTTGGCAAATGATAATACCCTAGCGGAAATATCGTCCACATATTGAAGAGCTATTTCCACAGATTCCACACCCTCCGCCTTCTTTTCCACATAAAAAATATTTTTATGAACAGGTTTTAAAATCTGATTGTTAAACTTAACAAGAGAAACCAAACCGCCTTCAAAATAAAAAGTCTGGGAAGGAAGACTTAAA
>JAKAHN010000041.1 GCA_021814895.1 bacterium | reverse complement strand
CAATTAAACGGCATTTGACGTATCGGCAAATATCGGGAAAGATAAATATAACAGTCAGATTAATCCGATATGCTACGCAAACCAATATTCGCTACTTTTTTTGTCGCTGTTTTTACCGCTATTTCAATTATGTGGAGTTTTTATTCAATTCCCGTTATAGCCGCCGCAACCACGGCATCAAATCCGAATTCTCTACAGGACCAGATAGATACCGATAATCAGCAAATAGCCACTCTTAACCTGCAAATTGCCCAGTATCAGGTTAAACTCCAGCAGATAGGAGCAAATAAAAAAACCCTTCAAGCGGCAATTAACACGCTTGATTTGCAGCGTAAAAAAGTGGAAGCGCAAATTGCCGTAACCCAGCGCCAGATAAATACGACTCAACTGCAGATTAAACAATTGGGAGGAAAAATAGTTGATACCGAAAAAACAATTTCGGGCAATCGGGTAACGCTCGGAGCATACATTCAAAATCTCCAGATAGCCGACAATCAGTCGCTTCTTATGCAAATGCTTTCTTCAAATACCCTTTCTCAGGTTTGGGACGACGTCAATGCAAATATTCAGATGGAAAATGATATTCAAAATAACATCCAGACGCTTCAGACGCAAAAAACAAACTTAGCCAATTCTCAAGCCGCATCCAAAGAAAAACAAGCAACGCTTACAACCCAAAATCAATCGCTTGCATTGCAACAAAAATCCCTTGCCGCGACAGTGCAATCTAAAAACCAATTGCTTGCCGATACCAAAGCGCAGGAGTCAAATTATCAAAAATTATTGACCGCCGCGGAAGCCCAAGTAAGAAGTTTCTCGGATTTCGTAAAAAATGCCGGAGGCTCAAAACTGCTCCCAAATCAAACGGCATGCGACGCATGGGGCTGTTACTATAATCAGCGGGACACGGCCTGGGGCAGTAATTCTCTGAATGGAACGAAATTTAATCTTGCCAGCGACGGATGTCTGGTTACATCTATGGCAATGGTAATGACACATTATAATTATCGCGATGTTACTCCGGTAACGATTAATTCCAATCCGGACAATTTTGCCGTCTATTATCCGGCGTATCTTTTATACACTATCAATGTTGACGGCGTTAGCGTGACGCGAAAAACAGCGGCAATCGATGCAACGCTTGCCACCGGCAATCCGTTAGTCATCGGGCTGAAAGCTTACGGCGGAACTCATTTTGTCGTTTTGGTCAGCGGCAGTAGAGGAAAATATCTTATGCGCGACCCGTATATCGCAAACGGCAAAGATATTAACTTTTCCGACCATTATTCGGTCAGAAATATTTTTGGAATTTCCAAAGTTGTGATAGGAAGTTGATTTGTAAAACTCGATTTAAGCAATCATTTAGAATGAATGACTGTAACAAAAACTATCAAATCCAGCCAAGATTCTTAAGTTGACCGTATGCACCTTGGAATGCGGACATACTGCCCATAAAATTCTTTACTGGTGTATAGAATGGCATTTTGGCCGGTTTGGGGCTGTTAGGATCGACCACTTCATATACTCCTCCAACTTCTTCAAAAACTTTTGCCATATAAACAAGGTCATCAATAGCTTCTTTTTTATATTTAGCACGAACCGATTCATCCGGGTGCTGCAAAGCTATTTTTATTTTAACTTGAATATTTTCTAACGTTACCCAGGGCCAGACAAATTTATTATGATAATCGTTCCATCCCGTTAGCTTGTGACTCCAAAAAATCTGTTCCTTAGGATATGGTTTATCAAAATTCTGCAATCCTGTATTGCACAAAACTTTATCACTCAAACTTCCTTCTACTCTGACGGCCTCTTCGGGACTAAGAAAATAAAGCGCTCCAAAAATTGAGGCAACGGTATCTAACCTGTTATCGCCTTCGGCCGCTCTGAAATAACCTTCTGATTTATTATATATTTTATCCATCACGCCTTCCTCAACTTTTCTAAATTCCTCGGTATAATGTCTTGCATCATCTTCATGCCCTAGCTCTTTGGCCATATGCGCCATTAATCTCAAACTTCTTGCCCACCAGACATTTATTCCGCCAAGTTTCCCTTTCCTTGTTAAACTATCAGCCCAGTCCGGCATATCTTTGGTAATTATTGCAAGACCATCAGTGTCATCAGTTTTCTTTTCAAAATATTCCACAGCTTTTTTGAGCTGATCAAAATGTTCGGAAATAAACTTTCGCCCCTCTTCCGAAGCCATAAAAAATTCTCCCGAAGCAATAAGAATGGCTGGGATGGTATCTTCAGCCCCTGAACCTCCTGCCACGTCCCTGCCTTCATATACCGGATGTTCGTCCCTGCCTTTAATTATTTTTTCGATAAAATTAAATATCGGTTTTGAAAATTTCCTTAATCCGGGCACCAGCTTTACCGTCTGATATTCCCGCTCGACTCTCAATGGAAGTATTCCGTCCGATTCCTGATACTTCAAAATCGTATTTAAAGAATCTATCAGCGCCTTTGGATTATTCCTGGCAAAATAATTTCCTGAAGCATGAGCAAAATCCCTGGAATAAACTTGATTATAAAAGTTTTCGTTAGGATTCGCTGACGGGAAAACACCAAATCCAGGTTAATAGTCTTGTTCCAATTTACTCTCAGTATCCAATGCTAAATAGGATATTCGTTTCTCGTCCTCTTCGGATATTTTAACTGGTTTTGATTCGTATCTTTTGGGTAGCCTCAACTTTTTGACAAGACTTCTTTCTCGTTCCCCCTTCAACTTTTCAGCGCTTTTTCTGTTTTCATCTTCTGCCGAAACCTTTCTATCTTCTACTTGTTGCTCTTGGAACTTCTTCTCTAATTCAATTTTTTCTTCATTTTCTCCAAATTCTTCATTTTTCTTTTTCCCGAGAGTTTCGGACGTTTTACCTTCAGGCTTAATATCGGCCAAAGCCGACCCTCTTCCCTGATGAGCAGATGCCTCTGACTTAGCAATTTTAAGCGGAAGTCCGTTTTCTTCGGGTATTGGTTTTGGTTTTTCGAAACCCATAAGCTTAGTATAACATTTATCCGTCTTTGTTTAAATATTCAGGCTTGTCATTTTTATAACAAAACATCACCGCATGGGTGATATTTATACGGATTTAATTTTTAACAGCCAAATTTTCTACTCAACCAAAACCGCTGTTCCGTAACAAAGCACTTCGGTTACTCCCGACATAACGTCATTAGCGTCGTAACGGACACCGATAATAGCATTAGCCCCCATCTCTTCTGCATGTTTAACCATCAAATCAAAAGATTCTTGGCGTGTTTTTTCACACAAATTGGTAAATAAAGTAATATTCCCGCCGACAATCGTATGAAGCGCCCCTCCGATTGTTCCAAAAATTGACCTTGATCTCACGGTAATCCCCTTCACCAGACCGAAGTTTTTGATTATTTTTTTGCCCGGCAACTCAAGCACGGTTGTAATATTATCGTATTCCATATTTAAAATTTAACATTATTAATTGACCTGATCTAATTATTGTCTTTCAAAAAATTTATTCTTAAGATATTCGGTAAAAGCTTTTATTTCATCTTGATATTCTTGAAGGTGTTGTTTTCTTACTTCTTCCGGTTCAATCCTTTGTAAACCCACTCCCTGGCTTTCAAGTCTGCTCCACCCCCTCGCCTTATTTTGAATAGTTAATCTTTGATGGAATGGAACCTGGCGGTCCTTATAAAAATCATCCAGATATTTGAATATTTTTATTCTTTCGGCTAAGTTTTTTCGCTCAATTTCATCCACTATTTTTTTAGCTTCTTCCTTGTCCTTCGCATTATCAAGTTGTCTCTCAAGTTCTTCCGATTCTTTTGATACTATGTCTATAAAGGGCCCCTTCCCATAGTCGATATGCCCTTCGCATGAGCCATCAGTGTTTATATCCAACACGTTCAAGCCGATAACCGTTTCCCTTATATTTCTGTCTATTCTCTTTCCGATTCCATCCGTAATCGTTTCAACATCGGCAGCGGTTTCTTCCCAGAGTTTTCTCCTGGGGTCAAGTTCCGCATTAGTTTCTCCGAATTTAGATTCCTTTTTCATGTCTCAATTTAATTACCAACAAGATAAACACATTCTACTATCTATGCTTGCATTGTGTTCGCAAAAAAATGGGCGTGATCAAATATTGATTTAGCAGTTCTTTCAAGCCTGATTAATTTACCACTTTGTATTGGTACAACTTTAGCTTCGTTATTTTCTGGCAGTTTTTCCATATACAAGATTATATAAAACAAAAAGCCACTAGGCAAACCCAGTGGCAAACAGGATATTAATGTTAATATTCAGTCGACTAGCATCGGTCATTAAGGTTCTGATTCTTCTACTATTCTTTCTAGCAGTTTTTTGACAGCACGTTTCAGTATTGGATTAAGATTCGGCCTGATAACAAGTGATTCAAGAATGTTCTGATATGCATCGGAGTAATCTGTGTAGAAATGAACAAATCCGACAACCTTACCTCTATATTTGACAGCATAAATTGTGTCCGAAAAAAAGGATAGTTGATTTTTTCTGTTTCCATCCTCGTCAAAATGCTTTCTCTTATATTCCGATATTGAATCGGGGATCAACTGGCCGAGACAGCATCTATCTACCATTTCATCAATTTCCTGAAGAGTTTGAACTTCTTTAACAACGAGTTTCACGGATATTCCCTTCTTGACAGAACTCATCTTAATCTCCTAAAAGTTCTAGCTCTAGCTTACTCTTTCCAAAAACATAAAGCAACAACAACTATCAGAAACAAGTACTACTCAACGATAAAATCACGCAACCTCTTGTCCCCTAGGCTACTTACAGCAATATCTGCAACTGAAAAATCCTGATCTTTTGTAAAATAACTAGGAACAGCTGCAACACAGCAGCTAACAGCTTTTCCAGACTTAACGCCACTTAGGCCGTCTCCAATCACAACACACTCGCTCCTACCAAAAAACCCTAAGTTTCTTGACGTCCGCCTTGGGCGGACTTTTTCCAACACGGAAACCGTCTAGTTTCCGACCCTTCCAATTCGAATCCCCAACCTTATCCTTTTCGCCATAAAACAAAAACTTCCGAAATGGAAGTTTTTGTTTTATGGCAGGGACTAAGCAGTTCTCACCAGGAAGGGTCATGCGATAATTTGTTGTTAATCCTCATTATTTTGAAGAAGCCTCTTCTGGTTCGAATCCCTTAGTGTTTCTAACGTTCTAACGACGTGCCCATGTGAGCATTAAGAAAGTCACCGAAAGATTGCTCGCTTGATTGATATTCCTTCAGCAAGTCATATACACGCTCACGAAGTTTATTGTCATTAAAGCTGTCATAATACTTATCTATATTAGAAAGCAAATCATCCAACGTTTTTATTCCTAATTGATCAAACTGCTGGCGAGCAACAAAATTTTCACTAATAATTTTTCCAAATTGCTTTTCTGTTAGTGATTTAACTCTCTCAATAAAATTTGCCTTATCAGGTCTTGGCATCCCTTCTTGTATGTAATTAACGTAAGTGCGAATAATCGTTTCTTGTAATAAACTTTCGGGGTGCTCTCCATACATCTGGTCATGTTTAAGATTAGAGCTTGCGAGCCCAATAATCATCTTTTTATCCTCATCGCTTAATTGTCCAACGGCATTTTCCACCACCGGATTAATGATGCTATGCAGAAATTCGTGGTCAAAATTATCCCATGCTCCACTTCGGGACATAATGATAACTTCGCCACTAACATTAAAACTCCTTCCAGTTTGTGGACGTAAAATATCGTCTGATGGTATTATAACTACCTTTTTTATTCCGAGAGCCTCAGGACTTGCCTTGAAATACTCTACTAGCCTAACTATGTGTTTTCTGACAACATCAGCGTTCATCTCCCACTCAGATTGTCCAGTTTCATCGGAAGATGTTTTACCACCCTCTGATGAGGCTAGCGCTTTGAGCACTCTGTCCCTGAGCCCTTCTTGATCTGCAACATGTGGTTTATATTCCTTGAGTTGTCTCATTATCTCATCCTCTCGTTCAGGATGTTCATGGATAAGACTTAGCATAAAAACAGCTTCCTCATCCCCTATATCTTCGAAATTTCCCTCGCTAAGAAGTTTAGAAATTGCTTCAAGTCCGCGTTCTCGACGAACCAGAAATTCGGGAATTTTTTCCGTTTCACGACTTTTAGGTTGTTCCATAGAAGAATTCATATTTTAGTTGTCTAGTTCAAATCCCTTCCTCATCTCCGATTTTTGACGAATTTTGATTTTCAAAAACTCAGAGAATATACGGGTCTTCGGGTCTGCCGATACTAAATTGTCTCTGCGAAGAGGGGGGGGGGATTCGAACCCTCGGTGCCATTTCTGGCACATGGTCTTTCTCCCGTGTATG
>JAKAHN010000040.1 GCA_021814895.1 bacterium | reverse complement strand
TTCCGATCTTAAAGCTAATATTATGAAAGCATCATTAAATAATTATAGACAGTCGCCACGAAAGATTCGTTTGGTCACGGGTTTGTTAAAAGGCAAATCTGTTGATGATGCTTTAGTTATGCTTTCCACTACCCCGAAATTTGCCGCTTTACCACTTAAAAAGCTTTTGGAAAGCGCCATTACAAACGCCAAAAATCAAAATAAAGACAAAAAAACGTTATTTATCAAGGAATTTAGGGTTGATATGGGAGTTACTATGAAAAGAAGCATGCCGAGAGCGAGAGGAAGCGCTTTTAAAATAAACAAGAGGTCAAGCTATGTAATTCTGACCCTAGGAGAAAGAGAAGTTAGCAAGAAATAATTTTTAACTTTTAATAATTTTACACTTTTTACTTTAAACTTTTAACTTTAACATCATGCCACATACCGTTCATCCATATGCTCATAGATTAGTAATGTTACGCGATTGGAAAAGTCGCTGGTTTGGCGTAAAGGGGCAGTATGTTCAATTTTTGAAATGTGATGTTTTGACCAGAGATTTTTTACTCAAACGACTCCGCGGTTTTTTTGTCAGCAATGTTGAAATAGAGCGCGGACGAAAATCTCTTAAAATCATCATCAAGACTGCAAGACCCGGTATGTTAATCGGTAAAAGCGGAGAGGGAGCGGTAAAATTGAAAAATGAGATTACAGATTTTTTAAAAAAAAGAAATCTTATGGGGCAAGAAGAGCTTCATATTGATATTGAAGAGGTCAAATCGCCTGAATCGCATGCGGCTATTGTCGCTCAAATGATTGCCGAGAGTTTGGAAAAGCGATTGCCTTTCCGAAGAGTGATGAAGCAGACTGTTGAAAAAGTGATGGCCAATAGGGATGTCCGCGGAGTTAAACTGTATTTGGGAGGAAGATTGGGCGGAGCGGAAATTTCCAGATCGGAAAAAATGAAAAAAGGCCAAGTGCCTTTGCAAACTTTTCGCGCTGATATTGATTTTGCCAGAGAGAAAGCCCATATGACTTATGGCGACATCGGTATAAAAGTTTGGATTTACAAAGGAGAAGTGTTTGTTGATAAAGATAAAAGTCAAAAAAAATAGAAATAGCGGCTAGCTATCAGCTGTCAGCTTTTAGGGGAAACCCTGAATACTGACAGCTGACAGCTAAAAGCTGAAAGCTAATATGTTATTACCAAAGAAAGTTAAATACAGAAAGTGGCAAAATGCCCGTCGTAATGCGAAATATCCGGGCGTAGAAACACGCGGAACAAGTTTAAGTTTCGGTTCTTTCGGCTTGAAAGCCCTTTCGCTCTCCAGAGTGAGATCAAATCAGCTCGAAGCTTCCAGAAAGGTTTTAGCGAGATCAGCCGGCAAGCTTGGTAAAATTTGGATAAGAGTTTTCCCGGACCGTCCTTATACCCAAAAAGCGCCGGAAGTTCCTATGGGAAGCGGAAAAGGCGATTTACAAGGATATTGCGTGGAAATCAAGCCAGGCCGAGTGATTTTTGAAATTGACGGATTGGGAGCCGTGGAGGCAACAGAAGCTCTTAGAAAGGCTGGTACAAAGCTTCCGTTAAAAACGAAAATAATAAGCAGACATTAAAATGAAAGATATTTTAAATAAAACAAAGACAGAGTTGGATACGATTCTTCGCGAAAAAAGGGAGGAATTAAGGAAGTTTCGCTTTGATTCTGCCGGAAGCAAAATAAAGAATGTTAAATTGGGTAAAAATCTTAAAAAAGAAATTGCCAGAATTTTAACAGTATTGGTGAGTAAAAAATAAGTTTTTATAAAATCTAAAAATTTATATAGCAAATTAAATTTATGAAAAACATTTCTGAAAAAAAGGAAAATAAGACACAGGTGTTGACTGGTAAAGTTGTTTCATCAAGAAATCATTGCACTATCGTTTCTGTTGAACGAATTGTGAAGCATCCGAAATATGGCAAATATATTCAGCGCCGAAAGAAATATAAAGCGGGTGATCATGCTGATTCAAGAGAGGTTGGCGAGATTGTTTCCATCATATCGTGCCGACCGATATCAAAGGATAAATGTTTTAAAGTATTACAAAGTGTTGAGGTTAAAGAAACAATATAGTATTAAGTTTATCAAAATCTTACAAAGATAATATGATTCAACCACGTTCAATCGTAAAAATAGCGGACAACTCCGGAGCGAAAATCGGCAGAATTTTCAAAGTGCTTGGTTCAAGCAAGAAAAGATACGCTGAATTGGGCGAGTTGGTAGTATTATCAGTTCAGAAAGCCGAACCAAGAAAGGCGGTAAAGAAGAAAGATGTGGTTAGGGCGGTAGTTGTTCGCCAGCGCAAACCATACAGACGTTTAGACGGTTCTTATATTAAATTTGATGAAAATGCGGTTGTATTGGTTGATAAAGCTAAAGGAGAACCATTGGCTGGAAGAATTTTCGGACCGATTCCAAGAGAGGTTGTTGAGGCCGGTTTTCAGACAATCGGTTCAAACGCCAGTGAAATAGTTTAATTAAAAAATATGTTAATAAAAAAAGGAGACAACGTAATAGTGATTAGCGGATCTGATAAGGGCAAAACAGGAAAAGTTGCCGTTGCTTTCCCGTCAGCAGGAAAGGTTTTGATTGAAGGCGTCAACGTTAAAAAGCGTCACCAGAAACAATCCCGAGAGAATCAAAAAGGCCAGATAGTTGAAAAAGCTATGCCGATAAGAGTTTCGAAAGTAATGATTATTGACCCGTCCACCAACAAAAAAACGAGAATTGGCAGCAAGATGATTGCTGATAAAAAAGTGAGAATAGGTGTTAGGTCGGGGAAGGAAATATAGTTTATTTAAACCAATCATATGAAGACAATCAAAGAAAAAGAAAAAAGTGTTTTTGAAATAATGAAGAGCCGATTTGGCTACACGAATTTGATGCAGGCGCCAAGATTGGTAAAGGTTGTTATCAATGCCGGCGTGGGTTCTTTCAAAGATAAGAAAAAACTTGAAATAGTTACCGACAGGTTGGCAAAGATCACTGGTCAGAAAGTTGCCTTGCGAGGCGCAAAAAAATCTATTGCCGCGTTTAAAACGAGAATGGGTGACCCGGTAGGTTACCAGACTACTCTTAGAGGCGTCAGGATGCGCGGTTTCCTTGATAAATTGATTAATGTGGCCTTACCTCGCACAAAAGATTTCCGAGGGATAGAAAGCAGTGCGGTGGATAATATCGGCAATATCACTCTTGGTATAAGAGAACATACGATCTTCCCGGAAACAAATGATGAAGAATTACGAGATGTCTTTGGTTTCGCAATAACAATTGTTACTACGGCAAAGACAAAAGACGAAGCGATTATGTTTTTTGAGACGATAGGTATTCCGTTTAAGAAAAAGTGAGGATTGACAACGGTTATTTAATAATTTAGTATAGCGTAGCTTAGTTTGCCGGAAAGAAATTTTTTCTGTCGCAAGCAAAAGCTAAAAAGTCAAAATATGGCAAAGAAATCAGTAATTGCAAGATCAAAAAGGAAACCAAAGTTTTCAACGCGTATAACCAGACGATGTTTCCGTTGCGGAAGAAAACACGGCTTTATGCGTGACTTCGGTTTGTGCCGTATTTGTTTCAGGGAATATGCAAACGAAGGTATGATTCCGGGTATTAGAAAGTCATCGTGGTAAAAAAGCTTCTAGCTATCAGCTGTAAGTTTTTAGGGGAAACTCTGAATACTGACAGCTGACAGCTAAAAGCTGAAAGTCAAAATGGATTACATTGCAAACATAATTTCAAAAATAAAGAATGCGAAAAAAGTTGATAAACAAACGGTTTGTTTCCCTTACTCAATTCTCGGAGAAGCTGTTATCGAGACCTTGGTGAGGTCAGGGTTTCTCGGATCATTTGCGAGGAAGGGGAAAAGAAACAAAATTATTGAAGCGACAGTTCTTTTTGAAAACGGAGCGCCAAAAATATCCGGCGCCAAAAAAGTTTCAAGTCAGGCGAAACGTGTTTATGTCGGTTTCAAAGAAATTAAGCCCGTAAGGAACGGTTATGGTTTGGCAATAATTTCAACTCCAAAAGGGGTAATGACTGGAGAAGAGGCTGTAAAGGCCGGAGTCGGAGGCGAGCTGTTGTTTGAAATCTGGTAAGAGTTTATTTAATACACAAAGGTGTTTTTTAAAGTCATAAAAATAAATTAAAAATACAATGAGTAGATTAGGCAAAAAACCAATATTGATTCCACAAGGTATCGAAGTAACAATCTCCGGTCAGTCTGTTTCTGTTAAGGGGGCAAATGGAACAGTAACCAGGAATGTTTCTCCGTTGATTGTCGTTTCGGTTTTGCCTGATAAAAGCGCCGTTACGCTTTCTTTGAAAAAAGAGACTCCGGAATCAAAAGTGTTATGGGGCACCTGGGTTTCGCACATTTATAATATGATAGAAGGAGTAAAAAAACCTTTTGAAAAAAGATTGATAATTGAAGGCATTGGTTATAAAGCCGATGTAAAAGGAGAGGAGCTAATTCTTTCCGTAGGTTTTTCCCACCAGGTTACTTTGAAAATTCCAAAGGATATAAAAGTTGTTTCCGACAAGAACGGGATTTTGGTTTCAGGGGTTGATATTGAAAGAGTCGGAGATTTTGCCGCCAAAGTGAGATCTGTGAAAAAACCGGAACCGTATAAAGGCAAGGGTATTCATTATTCAACCGAAGTCGTTCGCCGCAAACAAGGCAAGAAAACAGCCTAAAAGTATTAAGTAATAGAAAGAATAAGCAATATGATGAAATTAAATTCAAAAAATGATAAAAGGCAAAGACGGCATCGTCGTGTGCGCGCCAAAGTAAAAGGCACGGCCGAACGACCGCGTCTTTCGATTTTCAAATCAAATAAGGCTGTTTACGCGCAATTGATTGACGATGAGAAGGGTGTTACGCTGGCTTCGGCCACATCACTTAAAATGAAAGAGAAGAGTCTGCTTTTAAAGGCCAAATCGGTGGGTAATTTAATTGCCGCGGCGGCCAAAAGCAAAGGTATAAAAAGTGTAGTTTTTGATCGCAGCGGTTATGTTTATACCGGCAATGTTAAGGCTATCGCCGATTCAGCCCGAGAGGGAGGTTTAAAGTTTTAATTAATATCAAATGCCAGAAATAAAAGAACAAAATAATAACGTTACCGAAGTGGTTAAAAAAACAGCCCCGGCCGATTCTAACAGAGGCGGCGGTTATCAAAATAGAAACTCAAGAGACACAAGAGACAGCAGGCCAAAAAGACCGAGAATGGACAGGCCTCGTTCTGAGTTTGACCAAAAAACTCTTATGACAAGAAGAGTTACCAGAGTCACGGCCGGAGGCAAGCGTTTTAATTTAAGCCTTGTTTTGGCGATAGGTAATCATCGCGGTATGGTAGGCGTAGGCACCGGTAAGGGTTTGGATACGGCAGTCGCTATTGAAAAAGCGATGCGTGAAGCTAAAAAACATTTAATTACGGTTCCGGTTACCAAGAGTATGTCCATTTCTCATAAGGTTGAAGCAAAATATGGAAGCGCTTTGATTACGATTATGCCTGCGCCACGTCGAGGTATTATTGCCGGTAGCGCTGTTCGAGACATTCTTGTTCTTGCCGGTATCCATGACGTAAACGCCAAGATTCTTTCCGGAAGTAAAAACAAGCTCAATATCGCAAGAGCGGCAATAGATGCCTTGAAGAAATTGAAACCGGCTAAAACACAAAGTTAAAAAGTAAAATTCGTTTTTTAAAATGCAATTACATAATCTAAAAAGAAATAGCAAGTGGAAGAAATCAGCGGCGGTAGGGCGCGGCGGTAAACGCGGTAAAACTTCAGGCCGGGGGACTAAAGGACAAAACGCAAGAGCCGGCCGAAAATTAAGGCCGGAAATTAGAGATGTTATTATGCGTTTGCCGAAATTGCGCGGACGCGGAACCAACAAATTCGTTTCTCGTTTTGTCAAAACATTTGAAATTCAAGTTGGCAAAATAAACAAAACTTTTTCTGCCGGCGATACGGTTAATCTTGAAACGCTAACCAAGGCGAAGTTAATTCGCAATGTCGGGGCTACTCAAGGTGTTAAAATTATCGGCGGGGGAGTGATTGATAAAGCTATTAATTTTTCAGGTATCGGAGTTTCAAAATCGGTCAAAGGCGCAATTGAAAAAGCGGGAGGCAGTGTTAAATAAAAGTGACAGGATTAAGCTTGCGTAAAACGAAGCGTTTCCTGTTTCTAACGGGATGAAAAATTTTTTGGAAAAAACAAGTTTAGTCTTGAAAGATTCAACCTTAAGAAAAAGGATTATGTTTGTGGCGCTTGCCCTTATAGCCTTTAGATTATTTGCGGCTATCCCCATTCCGGGCATCGACCTTGTAAAAGTTCATCAACTTTTTGCCAATAATCAGTTTCTTGGCTTACTGAACATTTTTTCCGGCGGAGGATTGTCGAACCTTTCTATAGTGATGCTTGGCGTTGGTCCGTACATCACTTCATCAATTATTATGCAA
>JAKAHN010000039.1 GCA_021814895.1 bacterium | reverse complement strand
CGCGATTATATTAATGAGTCCAGTAAGAATAAAACTGCCATCGGGCATTTTAATTTCGCGACAGCCGAGATGTTGCGTGGTATTGTTGAAGCGGCAAAAGAAGTTAATATGCCTGTAATTGTCGGCTTATCAGAGGGTGAGCGCAATTTTTTCGGAGTTAGAGAGGCCAGAGCTATCGTTTCCGCTTATCGTGATGATTTTGGAATTCCGATTTTTTTGAATGCTGATCATACTAAATCGTTTGAACGAGCCAAAGAGGCGATTGATGCCGGCTTTGATGCTATAGTCGCAGATGGCTCCGCTTTGCCTTTTGCCGAAAATGTTGAGATGATAAAAAAAATAATTTCATATTCCAGAGAGACCGGCAAAAACATCGTTGTTGAAGGAGAGCTCGGATTTATCGGCACATCTTCAGAAGTTTTGGAAAATTTGCCACCTGGAGTTGCCGTGGATGAATTAAATATGACTCCGCCCTACGAAGCAGAAAAATTTGTCAGAGAAACCGGTGTTGATATGCTGGCGCCGTCAGTAGGTAATGTCCACGGCATAATAAAGAGTGGTAATCCTGTTATTTCAATAAAAAGGATTGAGGACATCAAGTTATCGACCGGGGGGGTTCCTCTTGTTCTTCACGGCGCATCCGGTATCCCTGATGGCGATGTGGCAATGGTGGCAAAAGCTGGCGTAGTGATTGTGCACTTTAGCACTGAAATTCGGGTGGCTTTTCATCAAGCTTTGATTTCGTCTCTTTCAGAAAACCATGATGAAATTTCCCCTTATAAATATTTACGTGGTGGCGTGAATGCCGTAAGAGAAATTGTTAAAAAGAAAATAAGTTTATTTAAAGTTTAGTTTCTTAAATAAAGGAAAATCAGGCTTGATTTTCAGTATATTTTTTGTACTATTATTAAATATTAATACCAAGTTTTAATTACCAGTTTAATTTTCTAATTTTAAATTATGTCGGATGTAGATTTTGAAGAACAAGATTGGCAAATCAACCGACAAGAGGTGGAAAAACCGCCCAGTTTTTTAGTTAAGTTAGTTTTAAAAACCGGTGTGGTAAAAGACGTTGCCCATGCGAACTATGTATTACTCGGTTTGGCGGTAGTTTTTTTTATATTAACAATTTTTACCGTTGTAAAAGCCAATGGCGGATTTAATCGCGCCGGAGTGGTTGACCCGGCCCTTATGGATAACGCCTCTGTTAATCCTTAATAGCCAGATTATCATATAAAATGATTGTGGGTAATTAATTTTTAGGATATTTGGTTCTTGTTAGTAATAGTTAAAATTTCCAACAGGGGTAATCCAAAAGAATGACTTACGGGGATAAACGGACG
Source organism: bacterium (assembly GCA_021814895.1). Classification (GTDB taxonomy): domain Bacteria; phylum Patescibacteriota; class Minisyncoccia; order Phycocordibacterales; family 2-02-FULL-43-11; genus 2-02-FULL-43-11. The sequence continues at coordinate 5,142 of JAKAHN010000039.1, read as the reverse complement.
ATAAACTTTATTTATATTTGCCTTTTTTTAGATTCTGTATATAATACAGCCCTATATGACAATCGAACTTTCCGCGGAAATGCGAGATACAAAAAAAGAGAGTTTGGACGCTTTAAGAAAAAAAGGTTTGATGCCTGCTGTTTTTTATGGGAAAAAACAAAAATCAACCCCGATAACTGTTACCAACGCTGATTTTTTAAAAGTTTGGGGAAAGGCTGGAGAATCATCGGTAGTCAGTTTGAAATTAGGCAGTTCTGTTTACGACTGTTTGATTCACGAAATAGATATTGATCCTATAAAAAATATGCCAAGACATGCTGATTTTTATGTTTTTGAAAAAGGTCAGAAACTTCGAGTTAAGGTGCCGATAGAATTCGTTGGTGTTGCGCCGGCAGTTAAGGATTTGGGCGGGGTGTTGGTTAAAGTGTTGCACGAATTGGAAATTGAGGCGGAACCTAAGGATTTGCCGAACAAAATTGAAGTTGATATTTCGCCTTTGACAGTTTTTGACAGTCAAGTTCTTGCCCGGGAGATAAAGTTGCCGGTTGGTGTGACCCTTCTTGCCGGTGGCGAAGAAGTTGTAGCTTCCGTTTATGAACCTAAAGAAGAAAAAATTGAAGAAACTGCGGTTGCTCCTGACCTTTCAACTATTGAAGTTGAAAAGAAAGGGAAGAAAGAAGAAGATGGCGCGGAGGGGGAAGTTGCTCCGGCTGGTGGCGGAAAAGCTTAAGGTTCTAACGATAAAAAATAATTCGCATATGTTTAAATTAACAAAACCTCTCGATCTAAATCGGGAGGTTTTGTAATACCCTCCTTTTTTATAAATAGATAAACCCCATGGTTTTTAATGTTTTTTTTGTATATATTCAGATTTTAGATAAAACCTTATATGTTATAATAAATTTATGCGGAAAAATTTAATTCCAGCCCTGTTATTTTTTGTTGTAATATTTGTAATAATCGGTCTAATAGACCCTAGTTTTTTATCAGCTGAGACTTCTATCTCAGAAAGGCAGGCTGTTTTACAGAGCCAGCTTAACGATTTACAAAAACAAATTGACGCCCAACAGGCTATTTTGACTGAGAAACAGAAAGAGTCGGTTTCTTTAGAGAGAGATGTATCTATTTTGAATGCAAAAATCCAGAGTGCCCAATTGAACATTAAAGCGCGCGATATTGCTATCGCTGAATTGACTAACCAGATAAACGGAAAGCAACAGACAATTGTCGGCTTGAACGCTAAAATAGATGCTGAAAAACAATCGCTGGCTTCTATTATCCGCCAAACAAACGATATTGAATCTCGGCCATTAGTGATTTCGTTTTTAGCAGGGCAGTCGTTTTCTGATTTTTTTGCCGATATTGATTCCTTCGCTTCTATCAGATCAGCGATGAGGGATTCCTTCGAGGCAATAAGGGGTAATGTTGATAAGACCACAAATGAAAAAAATGATTTGGAAAACAAGCAACAGGAGCAGATAGACTTAAAAACCATTCAAACGTTGGAAAAAAAGAAAGTTGAAGCCCAACAGGCCGAGAAGAAAAAAATTCTGGCTGAATCAAAAGGTCAAGAAGCCATTTACCAAAAAATTATAAAAGCGGTTCAGCAATCAGCGGCAGAAATTCGCGCCGAACTTTTTACTTTGCAGGGTTCGGCAGCTATTCCGTTTGAGAAGGCTTTGTCTTTGGCAAATAAGGTTTTTGACAAAACAGGCGTTCGCCAGGCTTTTCTCCTTGGAATTATTGCCGAGGAATCAAATTTAGGGGCAAATGTTGGCACTGGAAATTGGAAGGTGGATATGAAGGCGCCCAGAGACACTGTGCCTTTTTTGGATATCACAAAGCGATTGGGGTTGAACCCAGATGTTATGCCTGTATCTAAAAAACCTTGGTATGGTTATGGCGGGGCGATGGGGCCGGCTCAATTTATCCCTTCAACCTGGATTTTATATGAAAGCAGAATTGCTAGTATTACCGGACATAATCCGCCTAATCCTTGGGACCCAGAAGACGCTTTTACCGCCGCCGCTATATATCTTAAAGACAGTGGTGCGGCAAAACGCACGGTTGCGGCGGAAAGGACGGCGGCCCTTTGTTATCTGGCCGGTTGTGCCAATGCCAAAAAAAGCGCCTATCAGTTTTATGCCGATGACGTAATGGATTTGGCTGATAAATATCAGAAACAAATTAATATTTTGAATAACCAGTAAGGAATATAATAAAAAAATAGTAAATTAGTGAAATAGCAAAATAACCAAATAATCAAACAAAAAATAACAAACAGTTGCGTTTTTTAGGGATTTTTGATAGACTTTTTGCTAATGAAAAAAGACATTCATCCAACATATTATTCAAATGCCAAAGTTACTTGCGCTTGTGGTAACGTGTTTACTATCGGTTCAACCAAAGAGAATATTGAGGTTGAAATCTGTAGCGCTTGCCACCCGTTTTATACCGGCGCCGAAAAAATTCTTGACTCGGCTGGAAGGGTTGGCAAATTTAAATCACGACAAGCCAAAGGGGTGGAAACGAAATCAAAAAAGACCGCAATCAAAAAAACCGCCTAGGCGGTTTTTTAAAAGCTTCCACTCCCAAAAAACAAATTTCAAAAAAATTCAAAATATAAATTAGAACAAAACTCAAACAAAAACTGCAAATTTTCATTTTCCCGTTTCTTTTGTAATTTGTAGCTTTTGGAGAATTGGTATTTACGGTCTAGAATTTCATAATGTTTTGTAATTTTGCCAATATTGGTTAATATTGTATTGTTATGAATATAGAAGAGTTAAAAAATAATTTAAAGACGAATTACTTGGCTGTTCGCTATGAAGAATTGCTTCGGGAAGAAAGTGAAGTTTTAAATATGGCAAAAGATGATGAATCGTTCAGATCCTTGGCTGAAGAAGATTTGAGCCGTATAAGAGAAGAAAAAAAATCAATTGAGGATAAAATTAAGGATATTTTTAGCATAGAAAAAGAGGAAGAAGAATATCCAAATGAAATCGTGCTTGAAATAAGAGCGGGAGCGGGCGGAGAAGAAGCGGCGATTTTTGCCATGGATCTAGCTCTAATGTATCAGAAATATGCCGAGAGTAAGGGATGGCGGTTTGTTAATATGTCCGAATCTTTAAGTGACCTAGGAGGCTTCAAGGAAGGTATTTTTGAAATTCGGGGCAAGGATGTTTATAAATGTTTGCGTTTTGAAACTGGTGTTCATAGGATTCAAAGAGTGCCGGCAACAGAAAAATCCGGCCGAGTTCATACTTCAACCGCTTCAGTTGTGATTTTACCAATCCGCAAAAAATCAAAAGTGGAAATAAATCCGGCGGATATTGAAATAGAGTTTTCCCGTTCCGGTGGCAAGGGCGGGCAAAATGTAAATAAAGTGGAAACTGCCGTTCGGCTGACTCATAAGCCGACAGGTTTGACTGTTCGCGCCACTTCAGAGAGAAGTCAGCATGCAAACCGTGAACGGGCGATGGAAATTATCCAAGCGAGACTCGAATCAATGAAAGAGGAAGAAGAAGCTAAAAAATTTGCCTCAAACAGAAAAAATCAGATTGGCGCAGGCGATCGGTCGGAAAAAATTAGGACTTACAATATTTTGCAGGACAGAGTAACTGATCATCGCATTAAAGAATCCTGGCATAATATAAACGCTATTTTTGGCGGAAAGATTGACGATATATTAAACACTTTATCTGAGAAAGCTGAAGGTGGAGTGACAGAGAGCGAGGCGGAAGATGTTGATGAACCCCAGTCTAGTTAAAGTTGCATATAAAATAATTTTCTGTTAGACTCTAATCTTAACCAATAAGGTTATTTTTTTACAAAATGATAGAGGAAATAAAAAATCATATAAATAAAGACGATCCGACGATTGTTGCAATGTTTGAAGCAGGCGCGCATTTTGGTTATTCTCGCTCAAGACGACATGCTTCAATGGCGTCTGTTATGTTTGGAGTGAAAAATCGAGTGGAACTTTTTGATTTGGAAAAAACCAAAGTTTATTTTGAAAAAGCCAAAGCTTTTATTGAAGGTGTTGGCGCGACGGGCAAGCAGATTCTGTTTGTTAGCGGAAAAAGCGAAGCAAAAAGCTCTATAGTTGAGCAATCATCTGTTTTTGGTACACCTTATGTAGCCGGTCGATGGCTTGGCGGTACTTTGACAAATTTTGCTCAATTAAAAACCAGAATGTCCAGGCTTGTTGATTTGAGGGAGCAAAAAGTAAAAGGAGAATTGGCAAAATATACAAAAAAAGAAAGATTGATGATTGATCGTGAAATTGAAAAACTTGAGGAAATGTTTGGTGGTATTTTACCTATGAAAGATTTGCCCGGCGCTTTGTTTGTTGTAGATAGTAAAAAAGAAAAGACCGCTATTAGAGAAGCGAAAAAAATGCGTATCCCGGTAGTAGCCATTATGGGTTCTGATTGCGATTTATCGGAGGTGGATTATCCGATTCCAGCCAACGATTCTTCATCTTCAAGTATTAAATATTTTATCGAAGAGATCATTAGGGCTTATAAAATTGGTAAAAGCAGGATGATAATACCAATATCTCGAGAGTTGACAGACAAAAAAGAGTAAAAAGTTAAAAGTAAGAAATTTTTAAGATTTTAATTTTTTATATATTTAACTATGATAACTACTGACGAAATTAAAAAACTTCGTGACGTGACGGGTATTTCGGTTATGCAATGTCGTAAGGCCCTTGAAGAAGCCAATGGCGATTTTGACAAGGCCATTGTTATTTTGAGAAAACGCGGAGCGGAGGTAGCTGCCAAAAAAGCCGACAGAACACTTGGTGCCGGTGTGGTTTCTTCATATATTCACGCGACCGGTTCGGTTGGTACGATGGTTGAGCTTTATTGCGAAACGGATTTTGTTTCTGGCAATGAAGAGTTTAAAAGGCTCGCTTATGACATCGCGATGCATATTGCCGCTTCCAATCCGGAATTTCTTAAGTCGGAGGATGTGACGGAAGAGGCGAAAAATTTGGCAAAAGAAGTTTTCCTCAAAGAGGTGGCGGGTAAACCGGAAGCAATGAAAGAAAAAATTTTGGAAGGTAAACTTCAGTCATATTTTTCGGAAAGAGTTTTGCTTGAACAGCCATTTATAAAGAATCCGGAATTTACAATT
>JAKAHN010000038.1 GCA_021814895.1 bacterium | reverse complement strand
CGACCTTTTTTTATTTTCCTTATCCATTATAACATAAACCTCAATATAACAACAGGGTTGTGGATAATCGTAGCCGACCTACAGTCGGCTAACTAATCACCAACAACTCATAACTTATCACCGAACAAAATCTGGTCAATTTTTAATACTTTTCTTGAAACCGCCGAGTTGATCTCCGATACTTTCTACATAACTGCTTACAGTCAAAAAATCGTCATTACTCGCAAGTTTATTTGCTCTCATTACATCAATTATAGCAAAAACTTCAAATAGTGACCCGAGAGAAATATCAAAAAAGTGATTAAGTTCCTTGTCCGAACCTTTCCCAGAACCTTCCGCGATATTTAATACAACAGATAATGAAGCTCTGACCGCCTGACTACCAATTTCATAACGATATTCTTTCGGTAATTTTGTAACAATCTTTAAAATAACAGCAAAAAGTTCTTTGGCATGTTGGTAGACTTTCCAATCCAAAAATCTAAATCTTTTTATTTACAATTTTTTTCTGTGATAAGTAGTAAGTGATTTGTGATAAGTGGTTTGTGATGAGTTAAACAATCCCTAACTCCGATTTAACCAACAGAACCAAACCCCAAAGCGCCACAATGACAAAAAGACCGAGAATACCATAGACCATTGTCGTCCTGCCTTCTCTCAATTTCTCGCTATCGTCGCCGGAATTCATATATTTAGCTATACCCCAGAAGAAATAAAGAACGGCAAGAGCAAGCAATATCGGCGGAATGGGATTAAGAATTGAAAGAATCAAACACACAAAAGCAAGAAAACTTCTTTTGCCAGAAGTCCACGAAGCGTCAGCGCAACTAGAACCCGTAAGAGCTTCGCCTGTAACCGTAATAGGTTTACCGCCTTGTCCATTATCAATAACCGTAATATCGGTAATTTGAGGAGCTTGTAAAATAGAACTGTTGTTTATATCAATACCGAGAGTATCGCCGACAAAATATACCAGACCCCAAATTGATATCATTACGAAAAGACCAACAACCCCATAGGTAATTAGATTGCGAGCTTCGGAACGTTTTTCTTCGTCCGCTCCTGAAGCGATATATTTTGTGAGCCCCCAAAAAAACGCAACGACAGCAAAACTGATAAGAAGGACGGCGATTCTGGCAATCCATTTGCCGAACAAACCAATGATTCTGGCCGTCTCTGTCGGAGCTCCCTCAAGACCTCCGGGAGAAGGCAGTCCCGGTATTGCCGTTGTGCCTCCGATGCCTATCCCAAAAGTACCAGCCAAAAAATAAACCAAACCCCAAATCGTTACCATTACAAAAAGACCGATAATGCCGTAAACAATCAAATTGCGAGCGTCGGTTCTACCCTCTTCATTGGTCGCTCCAGCCATAACATACTTTATGATGCCCCAGAAAAATAGAAGCATCGCAATGCCCATAACAACATAAACTAGAAGGCTTAGCCAAGTGAATGCCGAAGCGATAAGATCGTCAAATGTGCCGGCAAAAACCGTCATAGGCAAAAAAAGCAATGCGAGAGAAAAAATTTTTGATAAACGATTTGGCATTATTAATGTAAAATTAAAAAATCAAAATAAAAAATGACAATTAAAAATGGAAAATGGAGGGACGATAAACGTTATTCTCATTAAAAAATTTCCCATTGTAATTATATTTATGGTTTATTGGCTGGCGTAGCGCTAGCTGGTTTATTTGTAATAGTATTCACTGTATTTGTAATAGCTACCGAAAACGCCCAGGCGCCTAAAACAATAATCGCCCCTATAACCGTATAGGTTATAGATTTTTTGGCTTTGCTTAATTCTTCTTGATTACCTCGAGCGGAAACAAAAAGAAAGCCAGAATAAATGAAGGCGAGGATTATAATAACCGAACCGACTTCAGCGGCTATTTGAAGGACAGCTTGAAAAAAGTCTTGAATTGAACCGAATTTTATAGGATTGCAAAGTTCCTTTGACGGGTCGCAAGGTGTATCAACTGCAAAAGAAATAACAGGTATTAATAAAACCGTAAAAACTAATAATGGAGCGACCACTCGCGATATTTTTCTCATTGAAAATATTTTATTCATTGTTTTTTATAATTATGGATTCACAGGAACACCTCCGTTAAGATTTGAATTGGGTCTCGCGTTAGGATCGTCCGTATAAAACGCTTGTTCAATAGTATAGATAATCAACCAAGCTGTCAGAATGATTATATACCCAACAAGCACTTTTTTGAATATTCCTTTGGCATAAGACACTTTTTCCGAACTGCCACCGGAAGTAAGATAGGCGTAACCGGCATACATAAACGAGATAGCGGCGTAAACGCTAATAAGAAGCATCGTGCCGTTTACAATTCCTCCGATGACACGAATAAAATCATTAAAAGTACACTGCTCGCTTTTATCAAGCTGTCCGTTTAATTCACCAAAAGTGCGTTGTCCATTCACAATAGGACCATGCGCTCCGTCATATCCACAAGTAACTATAGACGTATCAGGGTCCCCCTTACTGACAGCAAAAACAAAAAACGGCGCCGTTACTATGACAGTGAGCACTAGGATGATAAATAATTTACTGAAATCTTTATTTTTTGTAAGTAACATAAAAAAATTTAAAATTAAATACGACGCTATATTTTACGCTTTTAACTGTCATTTTTCATTTTTATATTTACATTTTGCATTAAACCAAACAGCCAAAGGAAAAATTAAAAAAGATCATTATCGCCCCGACAACAGCAAATTCATCTGACTGCTAAACTTATTAACCGCTTCGCTTGTCGTCATCCAACCGGAAGTCACCGCTTCAATCATATCACTCATAAAACCTTTTGTCCGAGCTGGTTCAGGGTCAAACCAACCGCGCGACCATAAAGCCGAATTGTATAAAACCGCACCATAAGAATCGCTTGGCACCGCAGAGAGAAGGTCGCGTCGAACAGGAGGCAGACCGGAAGCATCGTCCCAAGCTTTCACCCCGACCGCGCTACCCATAAGCAAAGCGAGTTGCATCGCTGATGAAGCCTTGGCACTACCACGCATCGCCCCCACCGCCAAGATCTTGCCAAAAGTAATATTGATATTTGCAGACCTCGGTTGCGGAAAATAACTAATATCAAAATCTAAATTTGGATTTTTGTTTTTAATAGACGGAATTTCGCTTCCAAAACCAAAGTAAGTGGCTAAAGCGCCCTGTGTAAACATTATTAAAGAGTTCGGTAAAGAGCGATTCCAGGTATAAACAGATTTTACCGGATTGGCAAACTCGGTGTAAAAATCAACAACATTTTGTAATCCACCGTTATTATCGCTACTATTTAGAGCGACCGTTAAAGAACCGCCGTTTGACGGATACATAGTTATAGGCGTGCCAGTTTGTAAAGTCATAGCCGAGATTATTTCTTTAGCGTTATTAACATTGCTAAATCCACCGAGCGGTACGACACTTTTTTGAATAGTGACAGAACCATTTTTAACAGTAAGAGTTTCAGCTAACCGCAAGAATTCATCCCAATAGCGCGGAGCGACAGCTAAACCAGCATTAGAAAAAATATCCCGATTCCAATACATAATCAAAGGATCAATAGCGAAAGGCACCGCTACCACTCCACTCCCGCCAAGAAATAATTCCGCCCCGGTCACATATGTGTCTTTGAAGGTTCTTTCGGTTAAAGATTTATAAGGAATCGGCAAGATTTTGTTATTATTTTTAACAATTGAATCTTGAGAAATGATTATAGCGTCAGGACCTTGACCTCCAGCCATCGCCTCAAGTAAGGTTTGGTCAAATTGGTCAGCGGAAATCTCCCTATAAGTCACACTTAAACCGCTTTTTTCCGGTTGAATCGCGCCCAATACAGCCTGTATATAAGCCGAAGGCGCTGAACCCCATAAAGAAATCTCCACCTTTGCTTGATTGCTCGGACTATTCGCCTTGCTAAAATATAACGCAACAAAAGCCACCAGAATAAAGACGGCAAAAGTGGCTGTGAGAATTATTTGGAAAGGACTACTTTTCATAAAATTTATCTAATTAATCTAATTTCCCCACCTGCCATCGCTTGAGGCGGACCGAGTTAATAATATAATTATTTTAAAAAATTCATTATTCATTTGATTAAACAAAATTACTTAGCTCTGGCTTTGGCGGGCAGGTAATTAACCTAAAAAATACTATGACACAAAAATATTTTTCATTTTTTCCTCATAATTATCCCCCAATGATGGTCGCCAGCCCGAATCTCTCTTTCAAAAACAAAACCATTTTGTTCAAATAACTCTTGGCCGATACGTTTGGCCACTACTTGATCTTGGTCCGGACCGACTCCGCCAAAAGAACCGCTCCAATCTATAAGGAGAAGTTTGCCTCTTTGCCTTAGAATTCTTTGAATCTCGTTCGCAAAATCAACTTTTTGTCCAATTTGAAAAAGTAAGTTTGCAACCACGACGGCATCGGCCGACTCATCGCGAAGTTTGGTACCGTGTTTTTTTTCCACATCGCCCCAAACCACCTCAACATTATGAAAGCCCTCTATCATTGCTTCTTTTTTTAACCTATCAAGCAGGCCTTTTTGGACATCAATGGCATAAACCCTGCCTTTATCGCCAACAGCTTTAGCCAAAGCCATAGAATAAAATCCCGAACCGCAACCCAAATCCGCCACCTTCATTCCGGATTGCAAACTTAACTGTTCTATATTGTAAGAAGGGTCGCTGAACATAATGTAAAATTAAAATATCAAAATTAAAAATGACAATGCAAAATTTTAAAATAAACTAAAACTGTCCGCGTTTTGTTGAAAATTTTACATTTTTAACTGTCATTTTACATTTTGATTTTTGCATTTTACATTTATATTGTAACACAATTCTTAAAATTCTATAGACAGGTTAACGATGCGATACTGTCTCCCTCTCGGAGTTTCATAATCCTTACACCCTGCGTTTGCCGGCTGATTTCCGGAATTTCATTGACATCAACCCGAATAACTTGACTCTTTTTTGAAATCGCCACAATTTCTTCAGTTTCGCCCGGCACAATTATTTTTGAAGCGATCAAGTTGCCGGTTTTTGGCGTAACTTTTGCGGTTTTAATTCCACTACCACCCCTATTTTGAACTTTATATTCGGAAAGAACGGTCTTCTTGCCATAACCTTTTTCCATAATAACCAAAAGCGAAGCTTCTTTAATTCCCTTTCCGGCAATTTCCGCCCCGACAATAATATCTCCCTTGCCAAGTTTCATCGCTTTTACACCAGAGGCCGCTCTGCCCATTTCGCGCAAATCGGATTCCTTAAAACGAATTGACTGGCCTTTTTCTGTTACCAAAACACAATTATCGCCCTTATCAACAAAAGACACAGAAACCAGTTCGTCGCCCGGTTTCAATTTTATGGCAATCAATCCCGAACGGCGAACATCGTGGAAACTTTCGGCTGAAACTCTCTTGCCAATACCGTTTTTAGTAATCATAAGAAGCGAGAAATTTGATTCTTTCGTCACTTTTGACATCGGCAAAATTGAAGTCACCTTTTCGGTGCTTTCGATGGAAAGAAAATTCATAATTGACTTGCCTTTGGTGGCTCGTTTACCTTCTGGTATTTCATACATTTTTATTTGATACACCTTGCCCTTATCGGTAAAGAACAAAAGGTCGCTGTGAGTATTAGCTGTCACAAGTTTTGTCACAAAATCTTCTTCTTTCGTATCCAGATCAACGACTCCGACACCGCCGCGTTTTTGTCTGCGATATTCAGCCGGATTAGTGCGTTTGATATAACCGCCCTTGGTCAAAACCAAAACGCTTTCCTCGTCCGGAATCAAATCTTCTTCATTAAATTCCTTGGCATTGCCTTTGATAACTTTGGTTTTTCGGTCATCTCCATATTTTTCGGCAATCTCCTGCATCTCTTTCTTTACAACCGCCAAAATTTTCTTCGGACTAGATAGCAAATCTTTCAAAAATTTTATGAGCGCCTGTACTTCGTGAAGCTCGTCTTCAATTTTCTTTCGTTCCAAACCGGCCAATTTTTGCAATCTCATCTCCAAAATCGCCACTGCTTGCCGTTCGGAGAATTTGAAAGTCTTCATCAAACCCTGTTTGGCATCCTCAACATCTTTGGATTTTTTAATCAGTTTGATTATTTCATCGATATGATCAAGAGCTTTTTTCAAACCTAGCAGAATATGTTCTCGCTCCTCGGCTCTTTTCAATTCAAATTCGGTTCTGCGACGAACCACCTCAACTCTATGACTGACAAAATTTTCCAAAATATCCTTGAGCGATAAAGTTTGAGGCACGCCCCGAACCAGCGCCACCATATTGAAATGGAACATTTCCTCAAGCTGGGTATGTTTGTATAAAAAGTTTAAAATTTTCTCCGGATAACTGCCGGACTTGAGCTCAATAACAATCCTGATATCTTTAGTTGATTCATCGCGAAGGCCTTTGATTCCTTCAATTTTTTTCTCTCGCACCAAATCGGCAATTTGGATAATAAGCTCGGCCTTATTAACTCTGAAAGGAATAGAATGAATAAGAATTTGAAAATTGCCGGCTTTGTTTTCAACAATTTCAGCAACACCTCTTGTCACTATTCCGCCCTTGCCTGAGCTGTAAGCGTGGTGCAAATCTTTTGAACCAAAAACAAT
>JAKAHN010000037.1 GCA_021814895.1 bacterium | reverse complement strand
TGTTGGCGGAAGTAAATATGATTTAGGTGACGCCATTGTAACGATTTTTTCCGGCGCCGGAGGAGATGATTCAGAAGATTTTTCGGCAATGCTGTTTGGGATGTATCGTAAATATATTGAAAAAAGAGGCTGGTCGCTTTCCATTATTCATCAAAATCAAAATGATCAAGGAGGCTTTCGTAATCTAACATTTGAAGTGTCCGGCAAGAACTCCTATGGCGATTTGAAAGGAGAGTCCGGCGTTCATAGGCTGGTCAGAATTTCTCCGTTCAACGCTCAGCAAAAACGCCACACTTCTTTTTCAATGGTTGAAGTGATTCCGAAACTGGAAAAAACCGCTGAGATTGATATTCCCGAAAGCGATTTGGAAGTTACTTACGCCAAATCTTCCGGTCCGGGCGGGCAGAATGTCAATAAAAGAGAAACGGCCGTCCGGCTTGTTCATTTGCCGACAAAAATCGCTGTTCATGTGGAGACCGAACGTTCTCAAGCTCAGAATAAAGAAAAGGCGGTTCAAATACTAAAAGGCAGACTTTATAAAATGATGGAAGCGGAACGGCTGGCCAAAGAAAAAGGGATGCAGATTTCCAAGACAACAAGCGTTGAATGGGGTAATCAAATCCGTTCTTATGTTTTACATCCGTATAAGATGGTTAAAGATCATAGGACGGGGGTTGAAACAACGCAGGTTGACGATGTCTTGAATGGCGAATTGGAGGAGTTTATTGAAGCGGAAAAGTTCTTAAATTAAGCATCGTAATCGAATGTTGCTGTTTTTTTTCTATCCCGTTTTTCGTGTTATACTCTGAATGTGTGCTAAATATTTTTAAATCAAAAGATTTTCCAAATGATACATTTCAACAAAGTTTCAAAAGTATATTCTGACGATTCGGTGGCTCTAAAAGACGTCAGTTTCAAGATTGACCCGGGCGAATTTGTATCTGTTGTCGGTCATTCGGGCGCTGGGAAAACCACTCTTATTAAAATGATTTTGGCCGAAGAAAAGCCTACAGAAGGGCAGATTTTTTTTCAATCTGTTGATATCAACGCCCTAAAACCGTCCCAAATGAATCATATTCGTCGGCGAATTGGGGCGGTTTTTCAGGATTTTCGCCTTTTACCTAACAAAAGCGCTTATGAAAACATCGCTTTTGCGATGGAAGCGTCTGGCCGGACTGATAACGAGGTGGCGGCGGACGTTCCCCATATTCTTGATTTAGTCGGTTTGTCTCACAAAATGGACAGTTTTCCTCACGAACTTTCCGGCGGTGAACGCCAAAGAGTAGCTATTGCTAGGGCGATTGTCAATCAGCCGGATGTGATTTTAGCCGATGAGCCTACGGGTAATCTTGACCCGTTGAATACTTATGAAATTATTCAAATTTTGAAAAAGATTAACGATCTGGGCACTACTATCGTTTTAGCAACGCACAACAAGGGAGTGATAGACAGTTTGGGGAAAAGAGTAATAACAATGGAAGAAGGGCAGATTGCGAGAGATGACCCGACAGGACGCTATGTTTTATAGGGTCAAAAGTGAAAAGGTAAAGGTGTGATTTTAAAGTAAAAATTTTCTAAATGTTGTATTATTAGTGTAAGTTTTTACTTTTTCGTTTTTAATTTTAAACTTATAACAATGTTGTGGGTAAATATAAAAAGAATAATTCGCGCCGGTGTAATGAATTTCAGCCGAAACGCATTCGTATCTTTGGCAGCCATTTTGATTATGACGGTTACGCTTTTTGCCATCGGTTCGGTTATTTTTATTGTTGTCGGGCTGAACGCTTCACTTACTGAAATTAGAAATAAGGTTGATATCAGTATTTATTTTACAGTCGGCGCAAATGACCAAGATATTTTGTCGGTGCAGAAATCTTTGGAAGCTTTGCCGTCGGTTGTAAGGGTGGCTTATATTTCTCAGGATGAAGCGCTTCAAAATTTCAAAGACCGCCACCAGGGCGATTCGTTAACCCTTCAAGCTCTTGATGAATTGGGCGATAACCCTCTTGGCGCGATTCTTAATGTTCAGGCCAAAGACCCGTCACAATATGAATCAATTGCGTCTTTTTTGAAAAGCGATAGCGCTTTGTCTGCCGGAGAATCTTCAATAATTGAAAAAATAAATTATTTTGACAATCAGGTGGCGATTGACAAGCTCGGCAAGATTATTCAAGCGGCTGAAAGATTGGGTTTTGTTTTGTCATTTATTTTAATTCTTATTTCAATCATTGTCGCTTTCAATACTATTCGTTTGGCGATTTTTATTTCTCGCGACGAGATTTCAGTTATGAAATTGGTTGGTGCCAGCAATAAATACATTCGCGGACCGTTTGTCATTTCCGGAATTTTGTATGGTTTGATAGCCGGGGTGTTAACAATGGCGATTTTCTATCCTTTGACTCGCTATGTCGGAGTGGCGACTGCTAACTTTTTCAGCGGTATAAATTTTTTCTCTTATTACACCGAAAATTTCGGTCAGTTTTTCTTGCTGATTGTCGGGTCGGGCGTTGTGCTCGGCGCGATTTCCAGTTATTTGGCGGTGAGGAGGTACCTTAAAGTTTAAAGTTAAAAGTGAAAAGGAAAAAGTGAAAAGTAGAGGATAGAAGAGGATGGTTTAAAAACCACCCTGCTCATTAATTTGCTATCGCGAATTAATGAGCAATAATTTTAGGTTAGATTTTTTTAAAATTTTTAAAAAAGGAGTTTAAAAAAAAGAGAAAAAAGGAGGAGGAAAAGGGGAAAGTCAAACCAAGACCGATTTTTGCCTTTGGCAAAAATCGGTCTTGGTTTTAAAAGAAAAAGCCCTGAGGGGGGCTTAGAGTAAGAGTGCGAGAATAAATATCGCCACCCCACCGAGCAATAAGACGACAAGAGCTCGGTTTTGTTGGGTTGGTGTCTGTCCGACCAGCTTTTCGCACAATTGTTCAAACCGTGGGAATCGCAGAGCCTCTTTCATACATTTAATGAGTTTCCAATAAAATAATATACCGAATGTTTTAAAATGCAATGAAATTAAAAAAAACCGCATTCGCTTTGAAACGAAATGCGGTATGGACGCTAATCGGAATATTCGGTAACGTGCCTTTCCCAATCTTCCTGGAGTCGGTGACGGATCTCTTCCTCAGAATTTGTTGCCGGCGTTTGGTTTTCGGGTTTTTGTTTCTCATTATCCGAATCACTCATAGTATTTGTTTTTGTACTCTTTTTGTTTCACTCTTTTCGCACTACACGAGAAGACAAACAAAAACGGACTGGTTTTAGGAGTCCGTTTTTGTAACCGATGGAGATTCTGTTACAAAGACCAACTCCCAAAACTGCCGTTTTTGACGGCGATTAGGACATTGACCTTTGTAATCATATTTAACATTGTTTTAATCATAGCAAGGCAGGTATATATGTAAAGGGCGGTTATTCACAGCAAGATAACACAACAATTTTTGTAGTTGTTGAAATTTATAAAATATTGTAGGCTTATATTAAAGCGTTGATGCCTAGCCCAATTCGTCTTTAAAGCGAACGGCTAAAAACAAGGCGGAGCTTCGGAAAGAAATTCGCTTTTGGCGGAAAGTAGAATCCGACGGGATTGCCCGTTATAGCTTGGAAAAGAGGCCGGTCTAATTTTTAGTAAGGAAGGGTAAGTCCCGACTTCGCTAAAGCTTCGGCGGGCAAAAGAGGTTGCACCGCGACTAGCAAATCGTACGCCCGCGCAAAAAGCAAAACAACAGTTGCTTTTTGCGAGGGCGTTTTTTTATCAGGTTAATAAAAAAATATGCAAAGAACTTATATAAAAAATTTAAAAGAATCGGTAGGTAAGGAGGTGGTGATTAAAGGTTGGATTGATATCCGGCGCGACCAGGGGAAAATGATTTTCTTTGATTTTCGCGATATGACGGGATATGTCCAGGGAGTGATTTTGCCCAATGCCAAAGATGCGCATGCGGTTGGCGAAAAGACACGTTCGGAATGGGTCGTGGAGGTTAAGGGCAAAGTAAACAAGCGTCCGGAGAAAAATATTCAGAATGAAAAGCAAAATGGCGATATTGAACTTGAGATTTTGTCGCTTACGATTTTGAACGAAGCCGAAACACCGCCATTTGACGTTCGGGGAGATGGTCGGGAAATCGGCGAGGAGGTTCGTCTGAAATATCGCTATCTTGATTTGCGTCGACCAAGAATGCAGAAAAATATCCGAATGCGCGACAAAGTCATTTCTTTTTTCCGAGATTATATGCATAAAAACGATTTTGTGGAGATTGAGACACCGATTATGATGAAGGGTACGCCGGAAGGCTCGCGTGAATATGTAGTGCCAAGCCGATTGGAGAAAGGCAAGTTTTATGTTTTACCGCAATCGCCACAACAATTCAAACAACTTTCAATGGTTGCCGGTTTTGAAAAGTATTTTCAAATTGCCAGATGTTTCCGAGACGAAGATACTCGGGGCGATCGCCAGCCGGAATTTACTCAGCTTGATTACGAAATGTCCTTTGTTACGCAGGAAGATGTTTTGCAATTTACAGAACAAATGTTTATTGAGCTCATTAAAAATGTTTATCCAAACAAAAAAATTACCGAGACGCCGTTTCCGAGAATAAGTTACAAAGATGCAATAGAAAAATATGGAAGCGACAAGCCTGACATAAGAAGGGACAAAAATAATCCGGATGAGTTAGGTTTTGTCTGGGTGATTGATTTTCCAATGTTTGAAAAGACCGATGACGGAAAAATCCAAGCGGCCCATCATCCATTTTGTTCCATTAAGGAAGAGGACGAAGAGAAATTTATGAAGGGCGAGGATTTATTTTCCATTAAGGCCAACTCTTACGATTTGGTGTTAAACGGATTTGAATTGAGTTCCGGCAGTATCAGAATTCATAAATCAGAAGTCCAGCAAAAAGTTTTTGAGTTACTCGGTATCTCAAAAGAAGAACGGGAGAAGCGGTTTGGTCACATACTTGAAGCATTTAAATATGGCGCCCCGCCACACGGCGGTTTTGCTCCCGGCATAGACAGGATTATGATGCTTCTTGAGAGTGAGCCGAACATTCGCGAGGTTATCGCTTTTGCCAAAACAGGAGAAGGCAAGGACTTAATGATGGGCGCGCCAGCCGAGATATCCAAAGAGCAACTTTTTGAATTGGGAATAAAATTAAATAAGCCAGAGAAATAATATGTTGAAATTAATTGCAATCGGCGGTGGAGAAATCGGACGACCTGGCACAAAAGTTGAGACGGCGGAGATTGATAAGGAAACGATAAAATTGACGGGTAAGAAACATCCCAGATTGCTTTTTGTGCCTACGGCGAGCAATGATTCGGATTTGTATCAAGATGTTATTAAAAAATATTTTGGGGAAAGACTCGGAAGCAGGGTTCGTTTTTTGTTACTAACAAAAAACAGTTATTCAAAAACCCAACTTAGAGAAATTGTTTTAGGAAGCGACATTGTTTATGTCGGCGGCGGAAGCACTTTGAAAATGTTGAAGCTTTGGAGGAAAATAGGTCTGGATAAAATTTTGAGAAAGGCAGTTGATAAAGGAATTGTTTTGTCCGGTGTATCGGCCGGAGCGAATTGCTGGTTTAAATACAGCAATAGCGACTCGCATAAAATGATTGATAATACAAAAGATTATATTCTTTTGAAATGTTTAGGTTTTGTATCTGCTGTAATGTGCCCTCATTATGACGTTGAGCAAGGTAGACAGATTAGTTTGAAAAAACATATGAAAAATTCAAGGTTAGTCGCGGTTGCGCTTGGCAATTGCTCGGCTTTGGAAATTGTTGGCGATAAATATCGCTTAATCACTTCTAAAAAAGAGGCAGTTGGTTATAAAATCTTTTGGCGTGAGGGAAAGTATTTTAAAATTTCTTTATCAAAAGATAAAATGTTCAAACCTCTTAAAGAGTTATTTAAAAAACAAAATAGTGTTATATTATAAGCATGCCGGAGATTTTTAAGGTAAAACTCGAAGCTTTTGAAGGGCCGTTAGACTTGCTTTTAAATCTTATAGAAAAACGAAAATTATCAATCACCCAAGTTTCGCTCTCAAAAGTAGCGGACGATTTTATCGGTTACATTCAGTCGTTTGACGATTTTCCGATGGCCGAAAGCGCCGATTTTATTTTAATCGCTTCAACGCTCGTGCTGATAAAATCAAAATCGCTTTTGCCGGGGCTTGAATTGTCGGAAGAAGAAAAGGGGAGTATTGAGGACTTAGAATTTCGTTTGAAACTCTATCAGCGTATAAGAGAAGCTAGCAAAGGAATTAAAGAGCTTTTTGGAACGAGACCGATGTTTTTGCCGAACGAGCGACAAGTTGTGCCGATTTTTTCACCGCATTCGTCAATAAATGTTAGCAATGTTCTAATGGCCGTTCAAGGGATAATCGCTTCTTTGCCGAAATTTGAAAAATTACCACAAGCGATAGTCAAAAAGGTGATGAGTTTGGAAGAAATGATTCAAAATCTTTCGGAGCGGATAAATAAGACTTTGAAGATGAGTTTTAAAGATTTTTCCGGGATAGGGAAAAAAGAGAAGGTCCATGTTATTATCAGTTTCTTGGCGATGCTTCAGCTTGTAAAAGATGGAGCGATAAGGGTGGCGCAAGAAAATAATTTTGACGAAACAACTATGGGAACGAAAAATGTTGGAAAACCGAGATAGATTTGAGAGATAAATAATAGAACAAAAAGGGAATATAGCAAGAAAAATAGAATCA
>JAKAHN010000036.1 GCA_021814895.1 bacterium | reverse complement strand
CTTTTCGGGTGGCAAAATCAATAAATTTCTCAAAAGTGGCCATTTCCTCCGTGCAAGGAGAATTGAGTTCCTCCTCAATCGCCGTGATTCTTTGGGCGTCATATTTTTTTCGCGCTTCAACAAGAATTTTCTCTTTATATTCATTTGTAGCCTTAACCGGATCAATGCGGCTTGCCCATAATTTTTTCTCCCCGTTAATGAGAGTCGGCTGGTCGGATACATCCTGCTCAAATATCTGGCTCAAATGAGAGGCAGGGTCAGTCGTCAAAAGCAAGGTCTTGTATCCCTGCTCGGCAATCCAAAGAGCGGTTGCTGCTGCTACCGACGTTTTCCCGACGCCTCCCTTGCCGGCGAAAAATATCGTGCGGCGTTTACTGTCATTGGGTGATAAAAGTGATTTAATTCTCTCATCTATGGCCGGAAAATTATTTGTACCAGTGTCAGCGCCCCTATCAATTTTGACCGGGGTGTAATCTTTTAGGTTTATTGGCGCTTCATAAAGTTTTTTACCGAGCTTGGCCAATTGTTCTTTGCCTTTGATTTCCTGCGGTTCAAGCTCAATAAGAGTTATAGGAACAGAAAACTTATTTTTAATCAGCTCCAAAAATTCCTGCTGTTTAGCAAAACGTGCCAGCATAAATGGATTATCGCAGGCGCTTTGAGGATAGATGCCGTTAATGATGAGTTCTTGCGAAGTTATCTTGAGTTTCAAAAGCTCGGCGATTGAGCGTTCTGCTTCATAAATTGGGGTAACTTCGGGACGCAGGACAAAAATAAAGGTAGTCCTGGATGTGTCCCTCATGACTTCAATGGCTTTGTCGAATTTCGCTTTCGATTCGGCAAGCGCGGCGGCCGGGCCGATGCAGGTTTGTCCGCCATCTCCTTCCTTGGCCGCTTTTTCTATCACACCACTCCATTCTACGGGCAATTCCAAAAGTCGGAGGGTATGGCCGGTCGGAGCCGTATCAAAAATAACCACATCATATTCCGGCTCTTGCAAAAAATCCGTGAAGCGGTCAAAGGCGGCCATTTCCGCCGTGCATGGCGAATTCAATTGCTCCTCCAAAACCGCAAAGCTCTCAACGGGAATCAGTCCGCGGAGAGGAGAGAGCGTCCGTTCCTTGTATTCGGCTGTCGCAACATCAGGATCGAGCTCCATTGCTAATAGATTTGGCACGCCGTTAATGTCCGTAACCTTATGGCCAATTTTTTGTTCAAAAACATCGGCTAAATTTGAAGCCGGATCGGTGGTGATAATAAGCGTCTTTTTGCCCTGGCCGGCAAAATACATAGCGCTTGAGGCGGCCATTGTGGTTTTGCCAACGCCACCCTTTCCCGAAAAGAAATAAAATTTTGTATTCATAGTTATTTATTGATAAAAGTTTCGAACTCTTTCAGTGTCGGGTATGCGCCGGTTTTAACAACTTTCCCGTCGCAAG
This sequence comes from bacterium, assembly GCA_021814895.1. Classification (GTDB taxonomy): domain Bacteria; phylum Patescibacteriota; class Minisyncoccia; order Phycocordibacterales; family 2-02-FULL-43-11; genus 2-02-FULL-43-11. The sequence goes on along the minus strand of JAKAHN010000036.1, from coordinate 5,298 downwards.
TGGTGATCGGCAGGGCTTTTAATTGCTGTTCCTGAATGAGCCTTATGATTTCCGGATTATCCTTGAACGCCTGCGGGCTCTGGGTAATGAGGTAGCGTTCGACTTCCGCACCCATATTTCTAATTTTTTCCAATGTATCTTGAAGATTAATAAGCGCCTGATCAGGATTCGGACCGCATACGCCGGACGAACAGCACATTGGAGGATCATAAATAACAAATTTATTTTTCATATTATTGGATATTAATTAATAAAAAATTTATAGCCTAGAGATAAAACTACCCGCAACAACCATTATTATCCTTTTTATCGCCGCAACATTTGGAATTATTTTGATTTGGCTGACATTTTATATTGCCAGCACTGCCACCACCACAACACCCACCAGAACTATAGCTGGCGGCAAGATTTTTTATAAAATCAAGGGTAGAGATATTTTGTTTAATTTCTTTTGACCCACATTTTGGACAAATAAATTTTTTACCCCCTTCTTCTTTTTCTTGCAATGTTGCTTCGATGTCAAAAACATTCCCGCAATTTTGACATTGATAACTATATGTTGGCATATTTTTTGATAAATTATTTATTATTTAAAAATTTAACACTTGGATTTAGTTTCCTTTGCAAAAATTATTTTTTCTATAAATTCTTGCAATTTAGCTATTTTTTTTCTATTAAGCGAATAATAAACCCATTTGCCGTCCCTGTTCATTTCAACTAAATCACTTTCCTTTAGCACTTTCAAATGATGGGAAACAATGCTTTGTTTTAATTTTAATTTTTCAAATATTTCGCAAACACATTTAGGCCCCGTGGCCAAAAGTAAAACAATATCAAAACGAACAACGTCGCCTAAGGTTTTTAAAATCAGAAAATATGTATCTTTTTTATTATTTTTCATAATTTCATATTAATTTATATTAATATGTTATCAAATTAATAATTATTAATCAAGTATTGAAAAATTGTATAAAAACTGGCCTTTTAGACCAGTTTTTATTTAAAAAATATGTTACCAGACGCAATAATAAATTACTTTTTTATTAGCACACCAAATTTTCCCATGAATCATTTTTTGTCTTGATTCTTGAAGATTTATTTTTTCCCTTTTAACAACTTAGCCGAGTTAAGAAATACGGCTACATCAGGGAGAGATTGTGCCGCCGCCGCTAGAATTGGTGGCAAGAAACCAAACGCAGCTAGACTGATTCCAATTATATCGAAACCGATACCAAACGCCATATTTTGCTTGATCGTTGAAAAAGTACGACGAGCTATTTTTATAGCTTGTGGTACTTCACGCCAGTCATCTTTCATTAAAGCGATATCCGCCGCCTCTAAGGCGACATCTGTTCCGGTAATTCCCATGGCGATACCGACATCGGCTTTAGTCAAAGCCGGTGCATCATTTACGCCGTCGCCAACCATCACCACCGTATAGCTTTGTTTTTGCAACTCTTCCACGACAGCAATTTTATCATGTGGTAAAAGCTCGGCTCTATATTCGATATCCAGCTCTTTGGCAATCGCCTCGGCAATGTGTTTATTGTCGCCGGTAAGCATGATGATTTTCTTAAATCCTAATCGCTTTAATTCCTTTATCGCTTCTTTTGCTTCCTGTCTTATGACATCCTGTACCGCTAAAAATCCCAAAATTCCAGAAGTCTTTTTAGCTAAAATCAAAACGGTTTTTCCTGCGACCTCAAAAGTTTTTATTTGTTCTAAGATTGATTTGGAAATCTCAATTTTGTACTCATCCAGCAACTTTTTGTTTCCTAAAACAAAGTCTTCGTGATTAATCGTGGCGATTACTCCCATGCCAGCTTCGACTTTAAATTTTTCAGGATCAATCAGAGTAGCTTGCTCGTCTTTGGCCTTATCCAAAACTGCCTTAGATAAAATATGTTCCGAATATTTTTCTATTGAGCCAGCTAAAGCGATAATTTCTTTTTCTGATTGACCGGCAAGCGGGATAATATCAGTTATTTTCGGCTGTCCAAAAGTTAAGGTGCCGGTCTTGTCAACTAAAATTACATTGGCTTTGGCTAAAATTTCCAGATATTTTCCGCCTTTGATCAAAATACCTTGCTTAGCAGACCGTCCGACAGCGGCGACTACAGCCATTGGGGTGGCTAAGGCAATGGCACAGGGGCAAGCTACCACCAGAACGGCTATGGTAGCAGATAAATTTCTTGATATTAAATAGGTTAAAATAGCAACTAAAATCACAAACGGCAAATAGAGCGCACTAAAGCGATCGGCGAATTTCTGGACTGGAGCTTTATGACTTTCCGCCTCCTCAACTAAGGTGATGATTTTCCCCAAAGTGGTATCCGCCCCAATACGGGTAACCTCAACCTCTAAAACACCTCTCTGGTTTATTGTACCGGCATAGACTTCACCACCAATGTGTTTTTCAACCGGTAGCGATTCTCCGGTAATAGCTGATTGATCAACCGCACTGGTTCCTTTCATAACCTTGCCGTCGGTAGGGATATTTGTGCCCGGTTTAATGATAATAATATCGCCGACTTTCAATTCGCCGATTGGAATTTCAAATTCAGCATGATCTCTTTTGACGATGGCAGTTTTTGGGGAGAGTTTTATAAGTTCTTTGATTGCTTGGCGTGAACGATCGACAGTGAAAGTTTCTAAAAAATGAGCAATTCTTACAAAAAATACAATCAGAAGTGCGGCCGAGAATTCTTGGGCGAAGGCAGCGGCGCCAATGCCAACGCTCATTATTAAATCGGTAGTTACTGATTTATTAATCAAATTTTTGAAAGCATTCTTGAAAATCGGATATCCTCCAACTAAAGTCGCAGCTAAAAGAACCCAGTATGGCACCGCCAAAAATGCTTGTTCTAAAATCCCCAAACGCTCCAAAATAATTTCAACAAGAACAAGGACGGCCAGAATGCTAACAAAGGCAAAGATAATAGTATTGGCTAAATCTCTTTTTTCGTATTTTTTTTCTCCGTCCTCTATTTTGTAACCTAATTTTTGGATTTCTTGTTTTATTATTTCAAGATTAATTTCATTTTCATCATAGCTTAAAGCCAGCTTTTCCGAAGAATACATAAAACTGTAATTCTTTACGCCTGGCAATTCCTTTATTTTTTTCTCAATACCAGTGGCACAGTCAGGACAATCCATGCCCTTGATTTTTAATATATTTTCTTTTTGATTCATAAATTTATTTATTAAATATTAAATCCGGAGTTATTTTTTACAAGCATTATCCACGCAACTTTGGCAATTTTCTTTTTTCTGTAACCAGAAATAACCGATCACAACGGAAATGATGGTTAGAATAGCAACTATTGGCTTAGTTAATCCCAAGAAAGATGCTCCGAATAAGCCTAGATAAACGGCCAACATCGGCGAGCCACAACAACCGACTAAAAAACAACCAAAGATATATAAAATTGTGACCAGTGACAACCCTCCAAAGACCCCTTTATACCCGCCTTTGTTTCGATCCAAAACCTTCAGGAAAGAAAAGGTGAGAAAGGCTAACGCTAGGGCATAAGAAAAACCCATGAAATAATCTTTTTGTTCAAAATAGCCTCTTAGAATAAGATCGTTTTGTGATCCCACTGTAACCCATGGAGAAAACCATGTTTTGCTTAAATAAAAATAAACAAGATGGCTTAAAAAGACTATGAAAAAAACAATCAGTGGGATGTAAATATTCTTTTTCATTGTGATTTAACTTCGGTTGCCTTAATTAGCAACTTACCGTCATTGCTCTGGGATACTTTTCCTGTAGCAATTACAAAATCTTTTACATTCGGCATTGAACCAGAATAAGCCACAGGAATTTGATTAATAGCACAGGTTACCACGCCACAACTGGCATATTCTTTGTTATCTATTAAAACAATCATTTGACTTTCAGGATACACAAAAGATACAACGCCCTTGAGCTGTATTTCCTTGCCTAGATAGGAATATGGATTTTTTGCAAACCCCTCCACATCAACAACATTGTTATAATTTTTTTGGCTGGTTATAGCGGCGGAAGAAGTTTGATTCAATTTTTCTACCAAGCTTTTCATTCCGAACGCACTTCCGATAGTAATGATTACTAAACCAATTAATATAACCGTTTGTTTATTTTTAATCATAATTATGGTGATTTATTATAAATTTAATATCTTGTGCATTTGTAAATATTGTCCGATGATGTTTTTAAAATTTTTTGCCCAAGTTTTAAGAGATTTGCGATGTTTTTGTTGGTTAAGCTGTAAAAAACTTGTTTGCCATCCTGTTTGCTTTTAACAAGATGGCATTCTTTAAGGCAACTTAAATGAGCTGAGACATTGGGTTGAGATAGACCAGTTTTTTTTACAATTTCATTTACAGGTTGTTTATCTTTAATCAATGTTTTTAGGATTGCTAGTCGTGAGGGATCGGAAAATCCATTAAACAACCTCGATTCTAATTGGATTGTGTCGTTACTCTTTAATTTCATAGTTTATATTATATAATCATATAAGCACTTGTTTATATGATACACCTAGTAAAATTTATCGTCAACATTTATTTATCCACATAAGTTTTAAAAAACAACCACCGCTTATAGCCCCTTTGTGTTCTTGCCTTTCGTTTTTGTTTCGTTTATAATATCAATATAACAAACAAAACTATGTCTACACTTACTAAAAAACAAAAGCAAATTTACGATTTTATTCGTGAATACACGGGAAAAAACGGTTATGCCCCTTCCCTGACAGAAATTGGGAACGAGTTCGGAGTCTCAACGGCCTCGACTATCCACAAGCACATTTCCAATCTTATTGAAAAAGGACTCGTCAAAAGAATTAAAGGGGTGGCACGGAGCATCGAACTGGTCGGCAAAAAAACGGTTGATTTTATGGCCATACCGATTATAGGAACCATCGCTGCGGGTCGGCCGATTGAAGCAATAGAGGTTTCGGAAGACGTCGTGGAAATAGCTAAAGACAGACGTTTCCAAAACGGCGAACTTTACGCTCTTAAAGTCAAAGGAAATTCAATGATAGGCGACGGCATATTCGACGGCGATATCGCAATCATTAAAAAACAGGAGTGGGCCGATAATGGCGATACCGCTGTGGCGATCATCGACGATAACGAGGCCACTCTTAAAAAATTCTATAAAGAGAAAGGGCGAATAAGACTGCAGCAGGCAAATCCCGTTTTCCAGCCGATATTTAGAAAAAGAGTGGAAATAAGAGGGATAGCGGTAAAAATAATCAGAGATTTGCACAGATAACCCCGACTTTTTATTTATTTTTTAAAAAAATTTTAAGT
>JAKAHN010000035.1 GCA_021814895.1 bacterium | reverse complement strand
ATGCTTTTGAATTTGAGTACAGCCGTTTGGAGTTTTGGATATTTTTCAATGATTATGACATCGGACGCAAATGTAGCGAAAATTAGTAATTGGATTTTACATTACGGCGCGATTTTTATTCCGATTTTTTATCTGTATTTTATTGTCAGTCTTACTAAGACATTTAAAATTTATAGCAAGGTGATTTATTTCATTGCGTTAGTCGCAATATTTTTCCTTTTTGTGAATACGAGCGATTTATTTATTTATAAGGTAATACCAAAAACACCTTTTAATTTTGCGCCTGATGCCGGCCCGCTTTACGTATATTTTACCGCCTATTTTTTTGCCGTAGTGATTTTCGCTCAGATTATCTTATACAAAGCAATTACAAAATTAGCTAAAAAAGAAAGGGCTCGTTTATGGATGGTTTTCTTTTCGTCATTAGTCGGATTTATAGGTGGAGGTAGTGTATTTTTTCTAACCTTTAATATTCCGTGGCCACCTTACCCAATAGCGCTTTTTGCTTTTTATCCGATCATTATAACTGTTGCGATTTTAAGGTATAAGCTTTTTAATATAAAAATTATTTCAGCAGAAATATTAACTGGAATAATATGGATCGTTTTATTTTTTCGCACTCTTTTATCAAGCGATATTCAAGAACAAATTATCAACGGCGGAATTTTAATTTTCACCACGTTTTTTGGGGTGCTTCTTATAAAAAATGTTTACAGGGAAGTTTCGCAACGAGAAAAAATTGAACAGCTGGCCGGGCAGTTAGAGAATTTTATTCATTTTTTGAGCCACGAGGTCAAAGGAATTCTGGGTAAAAATAGGATAACTTTCGGCTCTATTCTTGAGGGCGATGCCGGGGAGGTTTCGCCGGAATTGAAAGAGTTGGCTGACCAATCGTTTAAGGATACGACAAGTTCGGTAAATATGGTGATGAACATTTTGCAATCCGCTGACTTAAAAAATGGAAAGCTGATTATGAATAAAGCAAATTTTGATTTTATGGAGGCGGTTAAAGATACCATTGAAAAAATAAAGCCTGATGCGGAAAATAAACATTTGCTTATTGAAACAGATTTAAATAATACAGGTAGTTATATGGTTTTTGGCGATAAAGAAAAAATTGTCGAACATGTTATAAAAAATCTCTTATTAAATGCCCTTACTTATACCCTAAAAGGCAAAATTATTGTTGGGTTGTCAAAACAAAATGGAAAGTTAAGATTCTATGTGAAGGATACAGGACTGGGTTTATCTGAAAGGACAAAGGCGAAACTTTTTACCGAGGGAGGCAAGGGTGACGATTCGTCAAAAATAAATGTTCATTCCACTGGCTACGGACTGTTTTTTGCCAAAGGGATCATTGATGCTCATCAGGGAAAAATTTGGGCGGAATCTGATGGGGAAGGCAATGGTTCAACTTTTTATATCGAGCTTAAGTGTACCTGATTATCGCTTTACATTATATTGTTTTTAGGCGAGAAGATTTTGTGTTATACTCTGTTTATGGCTGAAATTATAACCAGATTTGCTCCAAGTCCGACCGGATATTTGCATGTTGGCAGCGTTAGAACTGCGCTTTTTTCTTATTTATTTGCCAAAAAAAACGATGGTAAGTTTTTATTAAGAATTGAAGATACCGATAAGGAAAGAAGTAAGGAAGAATACACAAAAGAAATAATCAAAGGATTAATGTGGCTTGGTTTGAATTGGGATAATAATCCGCCAATGCGTCAGTCAGACAGGGCAACAATTTATCGGGCATATTTAGAAAAACTTATTTCTGAAGGAAAGGCGTTTATATCAAAGGAGGAACCGCAAGAAAATGATACTAAAGAGGGCGAAAAAACTATTCGTCGAGCAGAAGTTATTCGTCTAAAAAATCCCGGGAAAGAAGTCATTTTTAAAGATTTAATTAGGGGTGAGGTTAAATTCAACACAACAGAGCTCGGCGATATCGTGATTGCTAAATCTCTTGACGAACCGATTTTTCATTTAGCCAACGTTATTGACGATTATGAGCAAGGCGTGACCCATGTTATTCGTGGTGAAGACCATATTTCAAATACCCCTCGTCAGATACTTATTTACGAAGCTTTGGGTTTTACTCATCCGCAATATGCGCATATTCCTCTTGTTTTGGCACCTGACCGTTCAAAACTTTCCAAACGGCACGGGGTTGTTTCATTATCAGAATTTATAACGGCTGGTTACTTGCCGGAAGCAGTTTTGAATTATCTAGCCCTTCTCGGCTGGCATCCGGATAATGACAAGGAAATTTTTTCTCTAAAAGAGTTGATTGGTGAATTTGATTTATCGCGGGTTCAAAAAGGCGGGGCAATCTGGAATGCCGACAAACTTGACTGGGTTAACAAAGAACATCTTTTAAAGATGAATAAAGAACTAAGGATAATTAATTATGAAAAAGAATTGGAAAAATCTAAAATTCAAAATTATCAAAAAGACATTCTGAACAGAATTGAACCAATTTTAACCGAGAGAATAAATAAATTCGGCGACATTAAAGATTTAGCCGACCGAGGAGAACTTTCTTTTTTCTTTACGAAACCTAATTGGGGAAAAGAAGGATTTTTGTGGAAAGGGGAGGGAAGTTTTGCTGATGTAGTCGGCAGATTCAAAGAATTGATCAATTTAATTTCTGACATTAAAAACGATAATTTTTCTAAAACTGCCATAAAGGATGCTGTTTGGACTTATGCCGAAAAAGAAGGTCGAGGATTGGTTTTATGGCCACTCCGTTATGCGCTTTCTGGTCTGCCAAAATCGCCTGACCCGTTTACAATTGCCGAAGCCATAGGCAAGGAAGAAACGATTGTTCGTTTAAGTTTGGCAGAAAAATTTTTAAGTCTGAAGTAATGATAAGTAAAACAAAAATATCGGTGGCAGTTTTGCTGGCTCTTATTTTTTTTAGCGTATTGGCAGGAAACTCGTCTGCCGATATAGTAAGTGATCTGAAAGACCAGATTGCCACCAAACAATCAGCCATAAAAGAGCTTGAGGATCAAATTGCCGCTACTCAAAAACAAATTGATGCTTCTCAAAGTCAGCAAAAGACACTAAGTGGCGCTATTGCCGTTTTGGATGCTGAACGAAAACAGTTACTGGCGCAAATCAATGTTACTGAACAAAAAATAAGCGCTAAGGAACTTGAAATTAAATCTTTGTCCATAAGTATTGATGATAAAAATGATTCAATTCAAAAGAGCCGAACCGGTTTGGCCAACACTATTCGCGATATAGACTTGATGGAATCGGAACCTTTGATTGTTTCCATACTTAATAATAAAAGTTTTTCTGATGTCTGGGATTTCGTTGAAGGAGCAAAAAATTTAAATGGGGCGCTCAATAAACACATTTCTGATTTAAGGAACTTAAAAGTTGGATTGGAAAAAAACAAATCATCTGCCGAATCAGCTCGACAGGATTTAAAAAGTTTGGAAAATGAATTATCTGCTCGCAAAAAAATTGCTGATGATAATAAAAATGCCAAGCAAAAATTATTGACTTCAACTAAAAATCAGGAATCGACTTATCAAAAAATGTTGAAGGACCAGCTTGCCAAAAAAGACGCCTTTGAAAAAGAGTTGCTGGATTATGAGTCAAAACTTAATTTTGCTGTAGATCCCAATAGTCTGCCCCAAACAGGTTCAGGCGTGCTTCATTGGCCGACAAGTGCGGTATTTATCACTCAATATTTCGGCAATACAGCATTTGCCACAAAAAATCCCCAGGTCTATAACGGTATGGGCCATAACGGCATAGATTTAAGGGCGGCTATCGGCACGCCGATTAAAGCAGCTCTTTCTGGTGTTGTAAAAGGATTGGGTAATACGGATTTGGTTTGCGCCGGAGCATCTTACGGTAAGTGGATTTTAATCGAACACAATAACGGTCTTTCAACTTTATATGCCCATCTTTCAACTTTTTCCGTATCGGAAGGCCAAAATGTTACTACCGGACAAGTTATTGGTTATTCAGGTGTAACCGGTTATACTACCGGACCGCATTTGCATTTTACTGTTTATGCCACAGCAGGTGTGAAAATAATGAGCAGACCAAGCAGTGTTTGTAAGGGCACTTATACAATGCCGATCGCTGACTTGAAAGCTTATCTCAATCCACTTTCTTACTTGTAAATATCAGCAAAAAAACTATACTTATAGTATTAAAATAAATCAAAGTATTTATTACTTGACAAGCATTTTAATTTATGATGTTTAATAATATAAAAGGGGATAGTGGTTTTATAAAAATGATAATTATAATAGTTATCGCTCTGATTGTTCTCGGTTATTTTGGTTTTAATATTCAAAACATTATAAATTCGCCAACGGTCCAGAAAAATTTAAATTATGCTTGGAGTCTGGTTACTTACATTTGGCAAAATTTTTTAAAAACCCCGGCGATATTTATTTGGGATAAATTTGTCAATGTCTTTGATTGGATAATGGGTTCCAACAAAACGCCCGATAAAGACATTTCGACCACTAGTACAGCGCTATCTCTATAATTACGTTGGCTCATCATAAATAATAGACCTCGCAAGGTCAATTGGGATGTACTAGGGTACGTTTAGTTTGGCTAGGAGAGTCAAATCTATAATAGTTTTATCTATTTTATCTAGGTGACCTGTCATTTATTCAGATTTATTCAGATTAAAGTTGAACAGCAATGATAAGGGGTTAAATCCTACTTGTACTCTATATAAGTATACCCAAAAGATATATTGTGCGACACTTGTATATAATTATATATAACAACAAAAACTCGGATCTTATAATAATCCGTATACTCTCTCCCCGCAAGTTTATATCAGTAAGGCGCTAAATCAGGCGTTAATTTATCTTTAAAGAAAAACAAAAAACTCCCCCGTTCGTTTCACAGAGAAGTTTTTTGTTTTTCTTATTTTTTTATTATTTCGCTATTGCTATTTGAACATCTCCATTTTTCCAACACTTTGATGAAGACATCCAAGGTGTAACCCCCTCTTTCTCATAAAGCCATTTGCCGTAGGCCATATTGCCTTCCAGGGTGTATAAGTCAAAGCCATTTTTTTCCGCTTGCTCAGCATGATACTTTTCATTGATCTGCATTATACCGATGTCATACTGGTTTACTTTCCCCCGAATTATTTGGCCGGTTTTTCCAAATTGGCGATATTGACTTTCACATCTTGCGATATCCGCAAGCACAGGTTCATCCTTAAAATAATCCTTTACGTAATTTTCAAGGGTAACCGGCCCATTGATAGTCATCTCCTCTTTAGGTTGGCTAATTTGCTTATCTACGGCAGTTTGATTCACTTCAGCAACAGATGTTGCCGGTCCGTAAAAGGTTGTAACCAAAAAAATAAAACTAGTTGCTAATTCAATTGTCATAGATCATATTCACCGTAACGACTTCTTAACTGGTAATATGCGTTATGGCGTTTTTATGCCGACAGACCAGTTGGAATGGCATAAATTAAAAACCAGAGCACAAGCTCTGATCTCTTATAATGTTAGCATATTTAGATTTGCTTGTCAAGCTTATCCAATGTTTTTCAACCTGTGTCAAACACAAAAATATGGCCTTATAGAGCCATATTTTCTATTTACAGAGACCAATTTTTCTGGTTAAAAATTACTAACATTTTTTCATTATTTTACTAATTTAGACCTTAAACTTAAAAATCCTCATTTTTCCTACCGGTATGTTATAGATATCCTCAATTATTCGTCTGGCGTCAATTAAAACAGCTTTTTCCCAATTAAAACCGAGCAATTTCGCGACCATTTTTATGTCTAATTCTTTTCTTCCTTCAATTTCCGCCCAAGTCGGGATACCAGGCCAAGTGTCAATATCTACAGTTACGCCTTTTAACTTAAAAGTATGGCGGATTTTTTCTTGCTCGCGATAAGCGACCAAATCAAGTCGTTCAAGGAATAATTTTGCTTTATTCCAATCATTTACCCCAAATTCAATTTCCTCTGTACCATCTATTGTTCCGGGAGCGAGACGGTTTTTAAGTGTCAGTGTTATTTCTTTTCCAACCTTTCGAATTCGAACAAATTTATTTTTTTTGGGAAGCCATTTCAAATTTTTGTCATAAAAAATTATCTCATCAATTCTTTTTTCACCAAAATCTTTTGCGCCCAATTTTTTTAACCTACTCTTAAGATTTTTTTGGTCTATCCCCAAAAATCTCGCTTCAATTTCCAAATTTCCAGATTTAATTTTTTTAGGCATTTTTTAGAATTGCAGGAAAAAATTTATAACGTTTTAGAAGCCTTGCGGTATTGCAAATTTTTCATACTCCGGCAAAAGAGGTTTGTTATAAATAAGACGTGATAGACATTCAGCTTCAAGAAGAGTGTCCTCAAGAGCGTTGTGAGTTCCCCGCTCCATATCAATACCTACATACTTGATAATGCTGGTCAGGTTTACTTTTGAATGCTTATTTTCAATCGGTATTTCAATTCCGCGCTTAATCATATGGAAATAAGCAATTGAGTGGAGGTCTATTGTTCTGTGAGCTAGTGGCCAGTTTATATGATAGCGATAAGCCGTATACATCAAAAAATCGCGGTCAAATGACGGATTTTGGCCTGCAATGGTGTGTTCTTGGCAAGTTTCCATCCATTTCAAGAATTTTCCCACCAATTCCCTATCGGTTTGTTTTTTCTGGTCGGTAATTTGTCCGCGGGTGAATCCGTTTACAGCCAGCGCTTCGTCTTCAATGTGGGCGCCAGAT
>JAKAHN010000034.1 GCA_021814895.1 bacterium | reverse complement strand
AAGAAAATAATTTTGACGAAATAACGATGGAGACGGAGAAAGTTGGAACGCCGAGGTATGTTTAAGGTGTATCGCGTAAATTATAAAATATCAAATGAATTTAGCTGGAAAAATAGAATCAATATTGTTTTGGAGGGCGGAACCGGTTGCGATAAAACAACTGGCTTCTTTGCTTGAGGAAAACGAAGAAGCGATCAAGGCATCTATTGACGAGCTTGAATCGGCTCTAAAAGAAAGAGGGGTGATGTTAATCAGAAAAGAAAACGAGGTGGCGATTGTCACGGCGCCGGAATCGTCGGTTTTGATTGAAAAACTTAGCAAAGAAGAGCTGTCGCGCGATATTGGCCGAGCCGGTTTGGAAACTTTATCTACGATTTTATATTATGGTCCGATTTCTCGTCGCGATATAGATTTTATTCGCGGAGTCAATTCGGCTTTCATTGTCAGGAACCTTTTGATTCGCGGTCTTGTGGAGAGAGCTGAAGATTCAAAAGACCAAAGAGTCTTTTTATACAAACCCACTTTTGATGTGTTAATGTTTCTGGGCGTTTCAAAAGTTGAAGACTTGCCTGATTATCAGAAAATTAGAGAAGAATTTAACGCTTTTATAGCAAATAAGGAAAAGGTGGAGGAAAAGGAGGGGGAAGGTATAAATTAAGGATTTAGATATTAAGCATAAGAAAAGAAATGGAAGAAAATTTTAGTACAGAAAATAAAATAGCTGAAGTTTCAAAACCAATCAAAAAGAAACCGTTTTTAAACGAAAATGATCTGATTGTTGTTTTTTTTGGTCTGATTCTATCTTTTGGTTTTTTTGTTTATCCGACTATATCAGAAAAAAAGGATTTGGTCGCCGAAGCAGGAGCTGTAACACTTAATTCTTTTCATCCGGACCCATTTCAGGCGCTTACTCTTGAAGCCAAAGCGGTTTATGTTTTGGATATTAATACGGGTAAAGTGCTTTTTGAAAAAAACAGCGAGGTTTCTTTACCTCTTGCTTCGCTTACTAAAATAATGACTGCGGTAGCGGCGTTATCTTTTGTGCCGGAGTCCACAATTATTACAATAGATAAAGATGATTTGGCGCTTGAAGGCGATAGCGGACTTTTTGCCGATGAAAGATGGCGTTTGGCTGATTTGCTCGGGTTGACCCTTGTTGAATCGTCAAATGACGGCGCTTTTGCCGTTGCCAGTTCAGTCGGCGTTGTTAAAGCTAATACTTCTGATAAAGAAATTGGCCGAAAAGCTTTTGTTGATTTGATGAATGAAAAAGCAAAAGAACTTAATCTTTCTCAAACACATTTTTTTAATCCGACCGGATTGGACGAAAGCGCCGATGTGGCCGGAGGTTATGGTTCGGCTAGAGACATTGCCCACCTTCTTTCTTATGCAGTTGATAAATATAAGGATATTTTTCAAAACACTAGATATTCCTCAATAAAAGTAGATTCTTTAAATGCTCCTACGCACACAGCAATCAATACCAATAAGGGTCTTGATGGCATACCGGTAATCATTGCTTCAAAAACAGGTTATACTGATTTGGCTGGAGGTAATTTGGCAGTAATATTTGATGCCGGAATCAATAGGCCGATTGCGGTGGTCGTGCTAGGTTCCACCGTAAAAGGCCGTTTTGAAGATGTAAAAAAGTTGGCATGGGCGACATTAGATGCGTTAGCGTCAGAAAATTAAAAATGAAAAATTATAATGTAAATTCAAAAAATTGTGAAGATTTTAAAGATGAAGCATTTTACATTTTTAACTGTCATTTTTCATTTTGATATTTTAATTTTACATTTATGTTAAACGATATCGCTAAAATTTTTATTCCGACAGCAATTTCTTTTTTAATAGGAATTATTTTAACTTTTCCTATCGCCAAATTTCTTTATAAGAATGAGATGTGGAAAAAGAAAGCGAAAGAAGTCGCTTTTGACGGAAGCGGGACGCCGATTTTTAACAAAATGCACGCCGAAAGGGAAGTAAATGTTCCTAGAATGGGCGGAATAATAATTTGGGGTTCTGTCATTTTAACTACAATAATTATTTCAATAGTTGATTGGGCAACTAATTTTTCTTTTTTTAACAAGCTTGATTTTCTTTCTCGCAGTCAAACGTGGATTCCATTTTTCGCTTTATTTGTCGGAGCGTTAGTTGGGCTGGTTGACGACTATTTGGAAATTAAAGGCAGTTCAAATTATAAGGTCGGCGGTTTGTCGCTTAGTAAAAGACTTTTAGTTGTTGGAGCGGTAAGTTTTTTGGCCGCTCTTTGGTTTTATTTCAAACTTGAAGTCTCGGCGGTTGCTATTCCTTTTGTCGGAAATTTTCCGTTCGGCATTTTGTTTATTCCATTTTTTGTTTTAGTGGCTCTTGCGGTTTATTCAGGTGGAATCATTGATGGTTTGGACGGTCTGGCGGGAGGGGTTTTTGCTTCAATTTTTGCTGCTTATGCCGGAGTTGCTTTTCATCAAAATCAAATAAATCTTGCCGCTTTTTGCGCTGTTGCCGTCGGCGCGATTTTGGCATTTCTTTGGTTTAACATTCCACCAGCGCGATTTTATATGTCGGAGACCGGTTCAATGGCTTTAACCCTCGCTCTCACCATGGTCGCTTTTATGACGGACACTCTTTCTGAAGGTTATGGCGTTTCTGTTCTTTTAATAATCGCTTTTCCGCTTTTTATAACTTCGGCATCGGTTATTATCCAAGTGCTTTCCAAAAAATATCGGCATAAAAAAGTTTTTCTGGTTGCCCCGCTTCACCATCATTTTGAAGCAATCGGCTGGCCGTCTTACAAAGTAACAATGCGTTACTGGGTCATCTCCGCTGTTTTCGCAATTATGGGAATGATTGTGGCGTTTATCGCATAACGATGCTCTTATTTTGTGTCAGGCTTTATATGAGTTTTAGCTATGCGCTATAATTAGATAATTGTCTTAAGACGGCGTATATGTAAAGAACTTTTTGATTTTTATGTTATTCTTTAGTCATAAATCATAAGTTATTCTCTAATGTCACTGTCTTTACAATCTTACATAACAGGAAGTGGCCGGCCGGTGAACAAGTTTTTTCTCGGCACAATAATAGTAATAGTTTTGTTCGGTTTGGTGGCGTTTTTTTCGGCTTCGTTTGGTTTACTTTCCCGAAGCGGCGCCAGTTTTTCCTCAGTTATTAAAAGCCAACTGCTTTTTGGCTTGTTTCCCGGTTTAATTTTAGCTTATTTTGCTTCGCGCGTTCATTATACTTTTTGGCGGAGATTCGCCTTGGTGATTTTTATTATCACAATAATTTTAAATTTACTTCTTCTTATCCCGCATATCGGTTTGGAACACGGCGGAGCAGTCCGTTGGATTCAGCTCGGCGGGGCGACATTTCAACCTTCGGAATTATTAAAAATCGCCTTTATTATATATTTGGCTTCGTGGCTTTCTGGAATAAAAGAAAAAATCAAGGATGCCAAGTTTGGTATTTTACCGCTTTTAATCATTCTTGGGATTACTGTAGCGATTTTGATTTTACAACGCGACACCGACAACGCCGCTATCACGGTATTAACAGCTCTTTCAATGTATTTTGTGATAGGTGGAAAAATAAAAGATGTGGTTATAATTATTTTTATCGGTATTTTTGGGTTAGGCGCTCTTTTTTATATGAGACCATATTTAATGGATAGAGTTTTGACTTTTTTTGATCCGTCCAGAGATCCTCAAAATTCAAGTTATCAGCTAAACCAATCTCTTATTGCTGTCGGCTCCGGACAGTTTTTAGGTCGGGGTTTTGGCCAAAGCATCCAAAAATATTCTCGCTTGCCTGAGCCGGTAGGCGATTCCATTTACGCCGTCATCGGCGAAGAATTTGGTTTTGTCGGTTCCGTCGCTGTTTTGTTGTTTTTTGCCATATTTGCTTTGCAGGGGATGAGAATGTCTATTCGTGCGCCCGATTCTTTCGGTAGACTGTTAGTCTTAGGAATTGTTATACTTATCACCACCGAGTCGTTTATTAATATGATGTCAATTCTTGGTATTTTTCCGATAGCGGGTTTACCCCTTGTGTTTATCAGTCATGGAGGTTCGTCAATGTTAGTATCGCTCGGAGCAATCGGTATTGTGATGAACGTCTCTCGTTATTTACGTTAATTATTTAAAGTTTTGGCCAGTAATAATTATTTATGAAAATACTTTTTACCGGTGGCGGTTCGGGCGGACATTTTTATCCGATAATCGCCATTGTAGAACAAATTGAAAAGATTTCTTCGGAGCGGAAGATTTTACCTTCCAAAATGTATTTCATGGCGCCGGAGCAATTTGATGAAAGAATGCTTTTTGACCATAATCTTGAATTTATCAGGGTGCCGACCGGAAAATTGCGAGTTTATTTTTCTCCGAAAAATATCATTGATATTTTCAAAACTTTTTTTGGTGTCATAAAAGCTTTTTTCAAGATGTTTGCAATTTTCCCCGATGTTGTATTTGGCAAGGGTGGTTATGCCAGTTTCCCCGCGTTATTGGCTGCCCGAGTTTTTCGCATCCCCATTGTTATTCATGAATCGGATTCGGTGCCAGGCAGAGTCAATAAATGGGCCGGGAAATTTGCTGATAGAATTGCCGTATCATACCCCGAAGCGGCAAAGTATTTTCCAAAAGCAAAAGAGCGAATTGCCTGGACAGGTCAGCCTATTCGACTCGGTATAAAAAAACATTCGCGCGAAGAAGCGGAGAATTTTTTGCAGATAGAAAAAGGCGCGCCGGCCCTGTTAGTCTTGGGCGGTTCACAAGGGGCGGAAAAAATAAACGACTTAATCATTGACTCTTTGCCGAAACTTCTCCCGAATTGGCATATTATTCACCAGACTGGTCGGGAAAATTTTCACGATGTTTTGGATCGATCGAGTGTTGTCGTCAGCGACAGCGAATTGTTAAAAAAGAAATATCATGTTTTTGATTTTTTGCCGGATCAAGCTTTGGCGATGTCGGCTGGTATAGCGGACCTTGTTGTATCAAGGGCGGGCAGTTCAATTTTTGAGATTGCCTCGTGGGGGTTGCCAAGCATTATTATTCCGATTACCGAATCAAACGGCAATCATCAAAGAGTAAACGCTTTTAATTATGAAAAAAGCGGTGCGGCTATTGTGATTGAAGAATCAAATTTGGCATCGCATTTATTTGTAGAAGAAGTGGAAAATTTGAGAATGAATCCGGAATTGCTCAAAAAAATGTCTGCCTCTGCCAATAATTTTTTCAAACCGGATGCCGGGAGAAAAATTGCCGAGGTTCTTTTGGAGATACAACTTGAACATCAAATTTAGTTATAGGTGGCAAAACAAATAAGATCCGCGCTTGGTGTCGGATTTTTTATTTTGCACCAAATTCTTTTTGTATCCGTATTATCATAGTGGGTCTTTAAGCGATCCGTTTAATAATAATTAAATTATCTATGAAAAATAAAATTTCTATTTTTATTACAAGTTTAGCTGTTGTCGGGCTTATTTTTGCCGGCAATATGGCTTTTGCTGATACAACAACCGCATTAAGAAATAATGGACGTGTTGGCGAAATGAGACCTGTGGGACCGGGAGTATTTGGTACAGTTTCTTCCGTAAACGGTTCAACAATTATTGTTTTACAAAGAAATCCAAAAGATAATACAATGACTGCTTATACGGTAGACGCTTCAAATGCCACTATTATGAAAAATGGCGCCAGTTCTTCGGTTTCAAACATTTCTGTCGGCGACATGATTATGGTTCAAGGAACAGTTAGCGGAATAAGTGTTACCGCGACAATTATAAGAGACGGCGTACTTATGCAGGGTAGAGAGCAAGAACGATGGCAAAAGTCTGACAAAAATATTAAATCAATTATCCAAGGTAACGGTCAGCCTGTTATTGGTGGAAGCGTGACCGCTATTAGTAGTTCTACTCTTACAATAACCAACAAAAGCAGTATAATTTATACAGTTGATGCTTTAAACGCTACGATAATGAAAGACGGTGTCGCTTCTAATATTGGAAATATTAGTGTTGGTGATGATGTTGTTATCCAAGGTACGGTTAATGGAACATCAATCAACGCTTCTTTGGTTATTGACCAAGGAAACGGACCGACTAATGCCAATGCTACTAGTACCAATCCGAAATCGCGAGGAATAATGGGCGGTTTCCTCAGTACTGTTGGAGGGTTTTTCCACCATCTCTTCGGTTTTTTCTAGAAATTAAAAATCAATCTAACAAAAGCGCGAATGCCTTGTGGCATTCGCGCTTATTGTTCTCAAAACTTACTAGGCTTGAGGAGTTGTCGGTTCTTCAGTCGGGGTTGTCGGTTCGGTTGCAGGAGCATTTGGATCGGTCGTTGTTGGTTCCATTTTTTTATTTTGGTGTTATGCTGACAATACTCGACCTGCCTTATATTATAAATGAATATAATAAATTCGCAATGTGTTTTAAATTTTTTTAGAAAACAACATCAGTTAATGAGTATTAAAAATTCAAATTTGACAAAATAGATTATATAATATAATATATTGTAACAACTAATCTCGCAAAGCAATTTTTCGTTTTTGATGAATGGGTAGAAAACGGCAGAAAAATTCTGAGACGGTTGCAAATTATGTTTAGACACAATTCACAAAGAGGTTCATTGCACGGTCGAAAATGTTCTTTTGGCAATAAGTTTGGCGGTCGACGCCGAGGTTTTTTTCCGCGCGGAGGAAGGGGAGGGCCTAAAATTGATGTTTCAAGATTCATCAATAAGGCAGTTATTACCGAAGCGGTTAAAAATTT
>JAKAHN010000033.1 GCA_021814895.1 bacterium | reverse complement strand
ATAAAAAGAACTTTGATATTTATTTAGATTTACGAAAAAGAGCTATTTTATTTAACACGATAAGTTGCGGTTTTGAATTTGCAATGACCGCTTGCGGTAAAATCGAGGGTAGGGTTTCGTTGGATCCTTATGGTAATGATTATGATTTTCCAGCCGGAGCTTTTTTGGTAGCCGAAGCCGGAGGTAAAGTGGCAAATCTGGGAAAAGATGATTACGATTTTCGCAATCATAATTTTGTCGCTGCCAACCCGATTGTTTTTGAAGAGTTGAGAAATTTATACGGCATCTAAAAAATCATTTAGTGATAAATGTCTGATTTGTATAAAATATTGCAATTAAAAACCGCGCTCAGAATCCTGAAGGAAACTTTGCGCGGTTGTGTGAGGCGGATTTGGCTATAAGCTTTTTCCGCCGTAGTTGTCAATCGGAACCCCGTCCAAGTCTGCGGGTTCCAAAATGTACACCAATTCGTATTGCCCATCCCCGAGGAAGGGCTTGCCGTCTTGGTAGTACGGTAAACTGTTGTTAACCGGATTGGGTGAGAGGTAATTCAACACCCAAGTCGGTGCTCCCTTGAATCTCATCAGATAGGCAATCACCTCGCCTGTGTTTGATTGCCCTCCGACCGCGATTGATTTCGGCGCGGGTTGTTGGCTGTCCACAGTGAAATGTACAACCGCACTTCTCAAATCAACCCCGTACAGGGAGACGCTTTCGGGGTTTGTCCCAAAATCGTAATCCCCCTCAATGGATAAGGGAACACTCCCGAATGCTGCAAAGGTTTCTTTTGGCGCGCCGGTTCGCGCGTCCAAGACGACACTGCTTTGGCTTCCGTCTTTCTCACGGAACGTCAAAAAAATGTCTCCTCCCCGCTCCACCAAGTTGGTGGGGTAGAAGATCCGATCGTCGTTGACGGGGATCATCATGTCTGCGACGATCCCCCCCGTTTCGTTGGTGATAATGATTCGGGCAGATTCAATTCCTGGTACAACAATTGGCGGGTTTGGCACCAAGCCCAATATCAGGCTCGGGTCCTCAAGCCAGTGTATAGCGACGCCCGCTTTGAACAGGGTCTCTTTCCCAGCCGAGAATAGTGTGTACCCTCCTCGGTCCGAAAGTTGCGCCCAGATCCAGGGCTTTGTTTTCCCTGGCGTGAAGCTGAAACTCAGCGTTTTGGAAACGAGTTTTTTGACGACGTTGCCCACACCGTCTCCACTTGCATGGACTTGAACTGTTCCACCCGGCACGGTTTGGGGGTAGCTCACCCCCAAATCTCCCTGTCTCACCGCATCTTCGGCGTACGCCTTTAGTACGCCTAGACTGCGGATCGGCAGGCCTTTTTGGGCCGCGTCCGAGTAGGGGCCGGCGAAGGTGGTAAAGAACGCGCAGGTAAGGATTGCAAGCGCAACGATAATATTTCTGATTGCTTTCATAGTTTTTCTTCTGCTTTTTTCTGACTTTTGGCTTACTGCACACTGATGCTAACCTGACCTTCGGCGTGTAGCACGCCACTGGTTTCCGGGTCGGAGGTTGAGTTTTCGGTTGAGTGATGATGTCGGAGGCCAAAGGCCCCAAACGCCAACACCAACACAGTTATGACAACGAACAATTTTTTCATACTGGTTTCTCTGAAAACGACCCCATATGGGGCCGCACTTTCCAAGTAGTATTATGCATATTATTTGTCTTTTGTCAAATAATATTTAATTAAATTAAAATTGTTGTTGGTGGTTTAATTATTTAAATCTTTGTAATTTTGTATTAGGAAATTGACCCGTTTATAAATCTTTTTACAATTTTTTGAACTATTTTATACTTATCGGGAGTAAACCATTTTATTCTTTTATCTCTTCTAAACCACGTCATTTGTCTTCTTGCATAATGCCAGATTTCTGTTTCTAGCTCGTTAGTCATTTGTTCTTTTGATATTTTATTATTAAGATATTTTGCTAAATAGCGATACTCAAGTCCAAATTCTTCCATCCGTCTCCAAGACAATCCATTTTTATGCAATTTTTTCGCCTCGGCAACCATTCCTTGTTTAAGTCGCTGGAATAGGCGGATTTTAATTTTATTTTTCAATTCTTCTTTAGGCAGTTTAATTCCAATCCATAAGGTTTTGTCTGGTTGAAGACCTGTGGAAGTCAGACCTCCACAGGTCTGTGGAGGTCTGACTTCCACAAAAGGTACTTTACCAAGAGCTTTTGCGATTTCAATTGCCCTGGCAACCCGTCTTTTGTTTTTCCAGTCAATAGTCTCTGCGCGTTTCGGGTCAAGTTTTTTAAGCATTGCGAAAAGTTGATCGGCAGATTTTTTTTCAAGTTTGGCGCGGAGTTCGGTGTTTGGCGGCACTTCCGGGAAAACTGTTCCGTCAATCAAGGCGGAGATGTAAAAGCCGGTACCTCCGCAGATAATGGGTAACTTATTACGTTCAAAAATGTCGGACATTTTACCGTTTCCCATTTTTTGAAATTCGGCAACAGTAAATCTTTTTTTTGGATTGGCAATATCAAGCATATAGTGAGGGATACCAGCCATTTCTTTTTTTGTTACTTTTCCAGTGCCTATATTCATTCCGCGGTATACCTGTCGGGAATCGGCAGAGATTACTTCGCCGTTAAATCGTTTAGCAAGCTGTATGGCAAAGGCGCTTTTACCGGTCGCTGTCGGTCCGCAAATCACGATAATTTTCTTTTTTATTTCTTCGCTTCTCACGTTCTTAAAATATGCTATTTGACAAAGAAAATCAATAAGAGCATATTTACATTGTAGGGTTTGTTCGTTTAATAAGGGGGTCAAGAAGAGACCTTCCCCAGGTCTCGATGTAGGGGGATTAATTTCCCAAAGAGGGTCTGGCTAAGGTCGGGCCCTTCCTCTTTTTCCCATCTTTCCTTTTTCAGAAAAAATTATATGATTAAGGTAATATGAAAAAGTTTACAAACTCATTTAAAGATCTGTCAAAAAACGATGCGTCTATTGCTGGTGGAAAAGGAGCATCGCTTGGCGAAATGACGAAGACCGGTATTCCAGTTCCGCCAGGTTTTGTCGTTTTGGCTGGCGCTTTTGAGCAATTTTGCGAGGAAACCGATTTAGATGTTGAAATTGACGCGATTTTGCATACTGTCAATCATAAAGAAATTCACACCGTTGAAGAAGCGTCTGAAAAAATACAGGCATTGATTATAGGTTCGGAGATGCCCGTAGACATTGCCAAAGAGGTCAAGGAAAAGTTTAAAATTTTAAATGCAAAATATGTAGCTGTCCGATCTTCAGCCACTTCTGAAGACAGCAGCGAAGCGGCTTGGGCTGGACAGTTGGACAGTTTTTTAAACACCACTGAAGAAAAACTTTTAGAAAACGTAAAACGTTGTTGGGCGTCTCTTTTCACACCGCGCGCTATTTTCTATCGTTTTGAAAAAGAATTGCACAAAACAAAAATTTCTGTGGCTGTGGTTATCCAAAAGATGGTTGAATCGGAAGTTTCCGGCATCGCTTTCTCTGTCCATCCGGTTACAGAAGATTACAATCAGCTTATCATTGAAGCCGGACTCGGCCTCGGCGAAGCGATTGTTTCTGGTCAAATTACGCCAGATTCTTATGTGGTTGAAAAAGAGCCGAGAAATATCATTGATATAAATATTTCCGAGCAAGACAGAGGTCTTTATAAAGTTTTAACAGGGGGAAATGAATGGAGAGATTTGGGTGAAAAAGGAAAGAAACAGAAACTTTCAGGGAAACAGATTCTTGAATTATCCGAAATAATTTTAAGAATTGAAAAGCATTACGGTTTTCCATCTGACATTGAGTGGGCGCTAGAGAAAGAAAAATTTTACATTGTTCAATCAAGGCCGATTACGACATTAAAAACCAAAACATAGAAGAGTATGAGTAATGAATCTGGGTTATTTAAGGCAGATAAAATTTCCGGAATTGAAGGGAGTATTTTTGCCACATCCGCTCTTTTGGAAGTTGTCTTGCAGACTAATCTTCGTAATCTTTTCAAGTTTCCTTTTTATGGTTTGTCTTTTGACGACAAAACGCAAAAATCAGACGAATGGATCGACGAGCGTTTGTATACGAAAGTTGTTGAACAGATTTTAGACTACGTGGCAAAGAACGGCTCTAGTTATTTTAAAGATGTAAACGTCAGTATGGTCAAAGAGTCGGACCAACTTCTTGAATTATCAAGTGCCTTAACTCCAAAGCTCAGAAATTTATCCGACTTTGAATTGGTCCAAAAATATGTTGAGTTTATGAATATTTATAATTACTCATTTGGTGTTGGCGCAGTTACTTTTGTCTACGAAGGTATAATGTCGGAAAAATTAACCGCATCTATTAGTAAGAGATTTGATAAACCGACAGATGTAATCGGTCACTTTCTTAAATCTTCCTATAAAAGTTTTATGTTAGAAAGCGAAGAGCTTTTAAGAAGGATAAAAGAAGAAAACGACGCGGAAAGGAAAAAAGGTCTGGTCGATGAATATAAGGAAAAATTCTTTTTTATGCGTTCGAATTTTTCTTACTCGACTGTTTTAAGTGATGAGGAAGTAGAGAAGCTTGCGGAAGCTACTCATGTACACCCCCTTTCAGATAGTTTATCAGTTGAGGTGTCGGAGGAGGATCTTTTGAAAGAGGAGAAAAATATCATCGCTATTTTTAAAGAAACCGAGATTATTCGCGATAAGAGAAAAAGGGCAAATTACATAGGTAATTTTACGATGTTTCGTTTTCTTGAAGAGGCGTGCAGAAGAAAAGGGGTAGATCTACCAATCGCCAAAAGGATGTTTTGGAATGAATTTTCCGATCTTGTGTTTGATACCGAAAATTTGGCTATGCGCTTAAGGGAGCGGGTTTTTGCGTCGGTTGTTTTCGATAAGGGAAATGCTTATTACTTCGATTACAATGCTATTGAACCGAGACAGGCTTTTGATAGCTCGGTAAAAGAATGTTCAGGGACTCCTGCTTGTAAAGGTAAAGCCACGGCAAAAGCGAACATTATTCTTACAACCGCAGATTTTTCAAAATTCAATAAAAGTGATGTTTTGATAACCGAGATGACCAGGCCGGAATTTGTTCCTCTTATGAAAGAAGCGTCAGCGATAATTACCGATGAAGGTGGGCTAACTTGCCACGCCGCTATTGTTTCAAGAGAACTTAACACTCCCTGTATTGTCGGGACAAAAATAGCGACAAGGATCTTTAAAGATGGGGATTTAGTTGAGGTGGATGCGGATAAAGGAGTGGTTAAGATAATAAAGAAAGTTGATGAAAATTAAAGGCAAGGTGATAAAAGGGAAAGGCGAGGGGAGAAAATTGGGTTTTCCGACGGCGAATGTTTTGTTGGCTGAAAAAATCCCGTCAGGGATTTTTTCAGCAGAGGTATTTTTTGAAGGCAAGGTGTATCAATCGGCGGTTTTTGTTTCGCCCGATAACAATTTTTTGGAAGCTCACATTTTTGATTTTACCGGAGATTTATACGGACAAGAAATTGAAGTTTTGATAAAAGACAAGATTCGCGATATTGTTCCTTTTGAGAGTGACGAACAAATGAAAGCGTTGATTGCCGACGATATTAAAAAAATTTTATTTATGAAGCAATAACTTTTTACTTTAACTTTTTTATGTTTACCGGAATTATAAGAAAAATTTCAAAGATTGAAAAAACCGAAATGAAAAACGGCAGTTTGTTTGTGGCGATTGGAAAACCGAAAGATTGGAGATTGAAGTTGGGCGATAGTATTTCCATAAATGGCGTTTGTTCTACTGTTCATACGATATATCGTATGAATTTTGAAGTGGAATATATGAAAGAGACGAGAAATAAAACGACTGTAAATGAGTGGCAAAAGGGTGATAGATTGAATCTGGAGAAAAGTTTGCGGATGAACGATTTGCTAGACGGTCATATTGTTATGGGACATATTGATAGTGTCGGTAAAATTATAGGTATAAAAAATGTCGGTAACTCGCGAGTTTTGAAAGTCGGATTTTCAAGAAAATTGATGAAGTATATTGTTTCAAAGGGTTCGGTCGCTTTGGATGGAGTTAGTCTCACGGTAGTTTCAGTTGGGAACGATTGGTTCACAGTTTCTTTGGTTAGTTATACTTTGGAAAATACAAATTTGAAAAAAAAGGTGATAGGCGATAATCTTAATGTTGAGACGGATGTGTTGGGTAAATATGTAAGAAACAGGCTCTAGGCTTTAGGCGCTAGGCACTAGAAAAAACAAATACGAAAAAATAAGAATAAAAAAGCAATTAACATTAAACAAATAACAATTAACATGAATAGGGCGAAAAATAAAGAAAAGAATATTTTGGATGGAAGCGGGTTGAAAATTGGCATCGTTGTTTCGTTGTTCAATGATGATATTACTATGAAAATGCTTGACGGAGCTCTTTCTTGCCTCGCAGAGAATAAAGTTAAAAAAGAAAATATTAAAATAGTTTTTGCACCCGGTGCTTTTGAGATTCCATTGTTTTGCCAAAAATTAGCGAAAACAAAAAAATATGACGCGCTTGTCGCGCTCGGCTGTGTCATAAAAGGCGATACAGACCACTATTATTATATTGCCGGCGAAGCATCGCGCGGAGTTATGGAGGTCGGTTTGAAATACGACATTCCGATAGGTTTCGGCATTATTACCGTCAATAATCTAAAGCAAGCAAGCGAGCGCGCCGGCGCCGAAAACAACAAGGGTCGCGAGGCAACCATTGCCACCCTTATGAGCATCAAGACTTTTCAAAAATGACACCAGAAGAAATAAAACAAAAAGTTTTGGAATACGGAGATTGGGAGTTTTGGCTTGACCGCCCGTTCGGCGCTTTTCTAATGTCGTCTTGGGGCATTGGTCAATCTAGGGAATATATGCGCAGGGTCGGTGTAAATGTGGAGTGGCCCGCTATTATTTTTCAAAATGGTTCTTGGTATAAATCTGAAAAAGTTTGGAATGAATTTTCAATGCAATTGCAAACATATTTAGATGCAGGGGGCAGTGTTGCTAATATAGTAAAACGTTGTGAGGACATGTTACCGAAAGGGACAGAAGAAATTAAATTTTTAGAAAATAGCCAACTTAGTATTGAAGAAAAATTGTCAAAAATTTGTGATATTTTGGGC
>JAKAHN010000032.1 GCA_021814895.1 bacterium | reverse complement strand
TTTCCCAGAACTTGCTCGGCAGTCAAAGGAACCCGAACGGTCATTTTGTCCGGGTCGCCGATTGTCGCTGTAAAATCACCTATAAGTAAAATAATTTGGTGGCCTAATTTTTGAAACTCAGACAGTTTGAGAAGCGGTACCATATGACCAATATGAAGAGTGGGGGCGGTCGGATCCATGCCTAAATAAATAGTCAGCTTCTCTCCGCTCAGTAGTTTTTGCTCCAAAAATTCCCTATTCGGGTAAATCGCCTCAACGCCTCGACTGAGTAATTCGCTTATCTTTTGTTTCTTTTCTGTTTCTTCCATTAAGAATAATTTACCATAAAAAAAACCGATTGTCTTTAATGCTCATAATTCTTATGTTACTATGTTTCCTATGTGGCTAAGACATCTACTAAATAAAAAATGGGGGATTGCTATCGGTATTATTGCTACAATGTTTATCATTGGCAGTATTTTCGTCTTATGGGTCGCCTCATTCCAGCTTCCGGATATAAAATCCTTTGAAAATCGACTTGTCAGTCAATCTACTAAAATTTACGACCGAACAGGGACAATTCTTCTTTATGATATCAATCAGGGAATTCGCCGGACATTGATAAAAAGTTCCGACATATCGGCAAATATAAAAAACGCCACGGTAGCGATAGAGGACTCTGAATTTTATCAGCATCACGGAATAAAACTTACCTCTTTTATTCGGGCGGTATTTGCCAACCTCGGATCTGTCAGTTATACCCAAGGTGGTTCAACAATCACTCAACAGGTTATTAAAAATGCCCTATTAACCTCAAAAAAAAGTATCGCCAGAAAATTAAAAGAGTGGATATTGGCGTTAAAATTGGAACAGGTTATGACAAAAGATGAAATCCTTGCGACCTATCTAAATGATTCTCCTTACGGCGGAAATATCTACGGCGTTGAAGAGGCATCAATGAGTTTTTTTGGCAAACACGCTTCCGATGTTTCTCTGGCTGAAGCCGCTTATTTGGCGGCTCTTCCAAACGCTCCAACCTATTACTCTCCATACGGAGGGAATAGAAGCGCCTTGGAAAAAAGGAAAAATTTGGTTTTGACCCAAATGTTGAAGAATGCTTTTATAACGCAAGCTGAATACGATGGCGCAAAGGCCGAGCAGGTAAAATTTTTACCGCTTGGCGACAGTGGAATAAAGGCTCCTCATTTCGTTATGGACGTTAAGGCTGAACTTGAGCAAATGTATGGCAAAGAAGTGATGTATTCCGGCGGATTTAAAGTTACCACCACTCTTGATTACAACTTGCAAGCCAAGGCGGAAGAAATAGCAAACCGCTACGGCCTTTCAAATGAAAAAAATTTCAATGCTTCAAACGCTGCGATGACCGCCATAGACACTACTAACGGCGATATTCTTGCTTTAGTTGGGTCAAGAAATTATTTTGATCCGAATATCCAAGGTAATTTCAATGTTGCTACCGCCCATCGTCAACCCGGATCATCAATCAAACCGATTATTTACGCCGAGGCTCTCAAAAAGGGCTATACCGCCGATACAGTTGTCTTTGATGTTCCAACTGAATTCTCAACACTCTGTAACCCTGATGGCACCCCGATAAAACAGGAAGATGTGGATAATTGTTATATGCCTGAAAACTATGATGGTAAATATCTCGGGCCCGTTACATTTAGAAACGCTCTAGCTCAATCAATAAACGTCCCCGCGATAAAGGTTTTATATCTTGCTGGAATTCAAGATTCAATTGACCTAGCAAACAATATGGGAATTGAGAGTTTGAATGACCCGAATCGTTACGGATTAACATTGGTTTTGGGTGGCGGAGAAGTTTCTTTACTTGAATTAACCGGCGCTTACACGGTATTTGCCAATAACGGAATAAAAAATTCTCCTCACGACATATTAAAAATCGAAGATGCTAACGGTTCAACCATTTACTCTTACACACCAAATCCAAAACAGGCGCTTGACCCAAATATCGCAGAAACGATTACCGACATTTTAAGCGACAATCAAGCCAGAGAACCTCTTTACGGCCTCCAATCCCCCCTATACTTCCCTGATTATGATGTAGCAGTCAAAACAGGCACTACGAACGATTACCGAGACGCTTGGACAATCGGTTACACGCCTAGAGTTGCTGTTGGCGCCTGGGCCGGAAACAACGACAATTCCTCAATGGCCAAAAAGGTGTCCGGCTATATTGTTGCGCCAATGTGGAATGAATTTATGAAAGAGGTTTTAAAAAGCCAACCTCTTCAACATTTTGTTAAACCGAATATTGACCCGGATTATCAATCATTAAAACCGATAATGCGCGGAATTTGGCAGGGAGGCGAATCATATTTTATAGACACGAGAACCGGCAATCTTGCGGATAATTCAACCCCAAATGAATACCGAAAAGAAAAAGTGTCGTCCAACCCTCATAATATTTTATATTGGGTTGATAAAAACAATCCACGTGGGCCAAAACCGACCAATCCAGGTAATGACCCGCAATATTTTCTCTGGGAGGCGCCTGTGCAAAAGTGGCTATCTGGAAATTATACTTATTCACCAACAACAACCCTGCCAACACAAAATCAACCTGAGTCTATCCAAACGTCGCCACAAGACATTGAGCCTTTGAAGGTCTATTTCACCGAGCCGGATCAAACAGTAAAGCTAGCCTCAAATAAAATCGTCGCCAAGATTTCCACTTCCGGCACGTATCCGGTCTTAAACGCCGATTATTACATTAACGGAGCTTTCGTCAAATCGGTTACCAATCCCCCATTCTCATTTTCATTCGTGCCTAAAGAAATTTCGTTTATTCAAAAATACAACAACTTAAGGATTGTTGTTTACGATTCCGCCAACCACCGAGCTGAGGCAATGACAACGTTTGTGGTGAGTTTTTAATATCTATCCGTATAATTTTCTACACTTCTCCTAACAAATATTTTTTCTTCAACCAGTCTGTAAACGCCATCATTTCTTTTCTTCGCTCTAATAAAAAAGCGACTGATTCCTCACGAGATTTTTCATCCATTTTACCTTGGATATATTTTCTTTTTTCTTCTTCACTCGCGGAACTAACATCAAAAATGCCTCCCTTGTTTGGTTCTTTAATTCTTACATGATCAGCCACACTATCACGACTTTCATAAAACTGTCTGATTAGCGCTGTTATTTTTTGAACCAATTCTCTGTTTTTTTTCTGCCATTCTTTATACTCCTCCGTCTCTTCACCCTCTGATAATCTCCTTTTAATCCCCCAATATACATCTTCGGGCAGTCCATGATACGGCTCGTCAAAATCCGCCCCCCTTCGCTTACATTCTTTTTGAAATGACTCTGTTTCTCCGACAAAATGTTCTTCCGGTTCGTTGGGCGCCTCAATTGAAACAAACGGCCAGGGAGAATGGGTACTCCCCTTTTCTCCGTGTCCCTCGCAAGAATTGCTTGTATTGAAACCTGAAACATTGAAAACCACGCAAGAATCCAAAATAAGTGGCTCTATTTTCTTTCCAAGAGCGTCGGTAATCTCTTCAAGCTCTTTTCGCTTCTGATCAAACAAATTTTTCTGGTATTCCCCCACTATTTCACCGAACAATTTCGGGGCTTTTTGTTTAATTAAATCGCGATTGGTGCGTGCCCAATCAAACTCCTCTTCCCGGTGTCCTTTAGACGGCATAAACTGAAGGAATGGCAATAAATTTTCGGCAATCAGTTTTTCTTTTTCTGCTTGTGCCAATTCGTCTTCCCAGATAAAAGCTTGGTTGGTCCCATAAGCATCAACTGCAGATTGCGGATACCCCATTAATAATCCGAGTGTTTTCTCATCTCCGCCAGATTCCGCGTCTACTGCCTTATTAAGTGTTTCTCGGTCGTGAGAAATAAGCATTGATATACGCTTAACATTCTCAACATAATCAAAACTTTGGATATTAAAATGGAACCCAAATCTCCCGCACATATTTTTTAATGCCTCAAAATTTCTTTTAACTTCTTCGTTTTTCAACTCGTCTTCTAGATTAAAATTTAAGTAACCGCCAATATTAACTGCAGGCTTCCTGCCTAAAATAAATAGCGCAATGTCTTGTTTAACATCTGCTTCCCAAGGTAAAGATTCAATCGCCCTTAATTGCTCTGCTTCAGAAGATTCTTTACTTTCTATTACCGGGGTTAAATTTGGTTGCTCAATCATATTTTTATTATTTTACATCATTAATAACGAGGCTCTTACCAAGTTTTTCGATGGCGTATTTTAAAATTTCAGACTTATAGATAAAAATTTCACTTTTTATTGAACTACTTGCCCTAACAATAGCGACACCGTTTTGAATTTTTACATCGCTGATTGTAATTAGATTCGGACCAATAATTTTATCTACCGCTTCAACCAAAACTTCTTTAGAGAGTTTTTCACCAAGACCGATATTCTTGAAGCGACTTAAAAGTTGTGAAAGGTGTAACATAATGTAAAATTAAAAATTCAAAATGACAGTTTAAAATATCAAAATTAAACCTCAATTTAATTTATCTATTTTATAATTTTGCATTGTTATTTTATATTTTGATATTTACATTTTCAATTTTTTCTATCGGTTCATCGGCATTACTATGTAGACAAATGAAGTATCGGATACCCCGCGGATAAGTGTTGGTTTGCTGGCGCCAGAGAAAGATATTGAAACACTATCCGACTGAATTGACGGCAAACAATCGGAAAAATATCTGTGATTGAAACTTATCTCCACAGGTTCGCCAGAAATAGCGGACTGAAGAGTGATTGCCCCTTCACCGATTTCAGCGCTTTTTGCCTTGAGTTCCATTTTTTTCTTTCCGGGTGAAACTGAAAAAGTTGTTTGGTTGAACGAATCGGAAAATACCGTTGCCATTTTCAAAGACTTCACTAAATCCTCTTTCAATACCACCGCTTCTGTTTTTGATTCTTTCGGTATAATTTGCCGATAATCCGGGAATGAACCCTCAACAATCCTGGAAACAAAATAGATATTTTCCCCCTCAACCGCAATTTGATTCTTACCGATAAACAACTTGGCGTTTTTGTTAGTGAATTCTTCGGAGACTCTAGCCAATTCTGTTGCATTTTTAATCGGGATGATTGTTTGAGGAATATCTTTTGCCAATCCAACTGATATTTTTTTCTCTGCCAAACGAAATGAGTCAGTGGAAACAAAAACTAAATTTTTCCCTTCTCCGTATAAAACGACACTGGCCAACTCCGGCTTAATGTGAGAAATGGAAGCGCTATAAAAAACAGACCTTATCCCATTAGACAAAACCGTACCATCTATAATTATTCCTGACGCCCCGCTTAGTTTTGGCGTTTTAGGAAAATCTTCCACTGGAAAACCTTTTAATGTCGCTTCTCCGTTATTTGTTTTAACAACGACATTACCATCGGCTGACTCTATAAATATCTGCTTATCAGAAAAAGTGTTAGCCAAAAACCCTATTAGAGTCGCTCCTTTTATGGCCACAACCCCCTCTTTTTCAACCTTAGCCGGCACAGAAACCTCTATACCAACATCCAGATTGGTTGCTCTTACTAATAGTGAGTTGCTTTTTGCTTCAAGTAGAATGCACGATAATATTGGCAGGGTTGGATTCTTGCTTGTAGCTCTTTCCGCTAAATTTAAAGCTTTTTCAATTTTTTCTCTTGAGCACTCTAATTTCATTTTGATTTAAAATTTACTGCTAATTTTTTCACACCTCGATTTTTGTGTGTATTAATTTTTATTTTATTTTTTTATATATAAAGAAATAATTAAGATAATAGCGGTGTGGATATGTTGAAAACTTAATTTAGCCTTATCTGTATTCATTTTTTTTAAACCGTTTGAAATTTTTAAGGTTGATAAAATCATATTAAGGTTGGATATATTTTTTTGTAATTTTTTAACAGCTATTTTCCACACATATTATTAACAATCAAATCGACGGTTTTACACAGCTAATACACACTTAATTAAAGCATCGCTCTGATTTGAACAAGGTCTTGCTCTAAAGACGGATTATTTTTTAATTCGTTTTTTATTTTTTCGTAAGAATGAAGAACTGTCGTATGGTCGCGCCCACCAACCTTTTCCCCTATTAAAGGGAAAGATTTTCCACAATCTTCTCGAAGTATATACATAGCGATTTGTCTCGGTCTAACCACTTCTTTTTTTCTGGTTTTTTCAAAAATACTTGATTCATCTATTTCATAATATGTGGCGATTGCTTTTATCACATCTTTAACAGAAGCGGTTTTTTTAGGTTTAGCATTAAGTTTTACCATCGTTCTAATCTCAGGGAGGGTCAGACTTCGTCCTTTAATTTGGGTTTGGCAGACGACGGTATTTATCACACCCTCAATCTCTCGAATATTTCCTTCAATAGCCGACGCAAGAAAATTGGCCACATCATCAAGCAAGGTTAAGCCAAGTTGGTTTGATTTGGCTTTAATTATAGTCAGTCTAGAATCAAGGTCTGGAGGAGGAATATCAACAATCATTCCCGCCGAAAATCTTGATTTAAGGCGCTCCTCCAGTTCCGGGATGTAATTTGGGTGTTTATCCGATGAAAACACGATTTGTTTGCCGGCATCGTAAAGGTTGTTAAAAAGATGAAAAAGTTCGTCTTGGGTACTTGGTTTGCTACCTAAATATTGGATATCATCCATAATTAAAACATCGTATTTTCTATACCTTTCTTTAAAAAAAGGAATCTGGTTTGCCTGCATCGCGTTGAAAAAATCAAGATAAAATCGCTCCGATGTCAGGTAGTAGACTTTTTTGTTAGGACCGGCGCTTTTTAAATAATTACCAACCGCTTGGATGAGGTGAGTTTTTCCGTGTCCTGTGTTCCCGTAGACGAATAAAGGGTTGTAAATCGTTCCCACGCCCTTTATCACCGCTTGGGCCGCGGTGTAAGCCAATTCGTTGAAAGGGCCTACAACAAAAGACTCAAATGTGTATCTTGGGTTAAGGTTGCTCTCATGGTCAACATAATGTTCGTTCAAAGGTAAAGACGGGCTGGCGGTTTTTGCATGTGGTTTAGGTTCAGTTTTCTTTTGATCCAGTTTTGTTACTATGTAATCTAGTCCACGAACTTGGTCCGATGTCTCGCGAAGTGTTTTTAATATAACTTTATGGTATTTATTGGCCAACCAATCTCTTACAAAT
>JAKAHN010000031.1 GCA_021814895.1 bacterium | reverse complement strand
TATTGCCGAGGAGAACCGCCTCAAGATTTTGTGCACTCTCAAAAAAGGCGAGCGGTGCGCTTGCGATATTGCTGATGATATCGGCATCCCACAAAATTTAGCTTCCCATCATTTGAAAGCGTTAAAATGGGAGAGGTTGATAGAATCTCGCAAGGAAGGATTGAAAGTTATTTACCAAATCAATAAAAAGGCCATGAGCAAATTCAATTCATTCTTAAATAACTTTTTAAAAACTTATGAAAAATAGTGATACAAAAATAGAGGTGTTGGGTTCAGGTTGTCCAACTTGCAAGAAACTCTACGATATCACGAAGCGGGCGGTTACAGAGCTTGGTTTAACTACAAAAGTGGACTATGTAAGAGACGTCCAAAGAATCGTCCAGATGGGTTTAATGCAAAGTCCTGTTTTGGTTGTAAACGGAAAACCGGCGCTGGTTGGCTTTACGCCTGACATAGAAAAGATTAGAAAAGCCATTCAGGATAATTTATGAGCATATTTTATCCAGTTCAAATGCTCGTGGATGGACTGACATATTCTGTTTTCAGCATCGCGAAAAATTCGCTATTAGCCAGCTCGGTCGATTTTTTCATATACGACAGTATTAAAATATTCATCCTGCTTTCAGTCATCATTTTTGCCGTTTCTGTTATCCGTTCGTTTTTGCCTCCGGAAAAGATCCGTTTTATTCTTTCGCATAAAAACAAGTACACAGGCAACGTTATCGCTTCCATGCTCGGCATCATTACACCGTTCTGTTCCTGCTCTGCCATTCCGCTGTTTTTGGGATTCGTGCAGGCTGGCGTTCCGCTTGGCACGACATTTTCTTTTTTGGTAGCATCGCCAATGATCAATGAAGTTGCTCTTGTTTTGCTCTTGGGTATGTTCGGTTGGAAGATTGCCTTAATCTATATCGTCAGCGGTCTTATCATTGCTATTCTCTCTGGCATCATCATCAGCAAAATGAAAATGGAAAATTTAGTGGAGTCTTTTGTTTATGAAAGTTCCATAAATACCAAAACCGATCTGCCCAGGATGACTTGGTCGGACCGGTTTTCTTACGCTAAAAATTACACATGGGATATCATCAAAAAAGTCTGGCTGTACATTCTGATAGGTATTGGTGTTGGTGGATGGATACACGGCTACGTGCCGGCAGATTTCCTCGCTCAATACGCCGGATCAGGCAAATGGTATGCGGTGTCTATAGCGGTGTTTATCGGTATTCCTCTTTACTCGAACGCCGCTGGCATCATTCCTCTAGTTGGGGCTTTGACCGAGAAAGGCGTCTCTATGGGAACAACCCTCGCATTTATGATGGCTGTTACCGCTCTATCTTTGCCGGAGTTTATGATTCTGAAGAGAGTTATGAAGGCTAGACTTATTTTGATCTTTGTCGGTATTGTCGGAGTTGGAATTGTGTTTACAGGATATTTATTCAATTGGATATTGTAATTTTATATGTTGGTACTGTTATAGTGACGCTAGATTACCCATGGTAAAAAAGTGATATACTTTTCACTATGAAGAGGGTAATTTTATCTGTAGTTTGTCTGACATCGATAATTTTTATCATTTGGTTTTGGCAAACTCATAAAATAAGTGATTATAATGCAACAAGTCAATTTATTGCCGAAACATATTACAGTTGTGATGCCGGTAAACAAATAAAGGCGGAATATTATAAAGATCCGGGTTTTAAGGTTAAACCTGACAACCGGCCGACTCCGTCTGGAAAAGTTGAACTCGCTCTTAGCGATGGAAGGTTAATGACCTTGTCACAGACAATATCAGCAAGTGGCATTCGTTATGCGACAAAAGATGAATCGATTGTTTTTTGGAGCAAGGGCGACAGCGCCTTTATCACCGAAAATAACACGGAAACATACAGCGATTGCGTCGAAAGAGTATGGACTCTTGGAAACAAACAGGAGGATGAGGCTGTAACAAGTTTTCTTCTATCTCGGCCGGAACTTAGTTGGAAGACAACAGCGGGCAGTAAAAACTTTTGCATATTCCAGAATTTATTCCCGGGAAAAGAATTATTTCCGCACTATTTATGGGTGCGTTGCGGTGAATATAAGATGGAAAATGGACAGCTGAAAGAATTGAGCGGTGTTTCCGTGCCGGTAAAAGTAGACTATCCAAATGAATTGTCATATTACGATCTCAATAAATTTTCCATTTTAATTCCGAGAGACGGCTCGCCTTATGATGAAGACGTCAAGTTGATTTTTCCGCCTGAAATACAAGACAGACTTCATTTTGAAAGCTCGCCTCTCAATGAAAAAATAAAGCAGGAAGCTTTACGTTCACTTTTATAGAGTTTTTGGGAACAATGTTATAATTATAGGTATGATAAATTTTGAGTATCAAAATATTAAAAGATTTTTACCGAATATAATTCCTGCCGGAATCGTGCTAGTGTTTCTCGGCGGTTTTACGGCGTATGGATTTGTGCGAATTTCAAGTTTAAACAAAAATATCGGACTTCTTCAGACAGAACTAGCTTCAACTACCGCATTGCTTTCACAAAACACAACTTTACTTGCTCAGAGTATTACCGATTTGCGTTCGCAAACTGTCGGTCTTTCAAATACGCTTACAAGCGCTCAGCAAAATATCGATGCTGTTAAGACACAGGTTGGAGGAGTGGAGCAAACTGTCGGCACAATTTCCGGGACTGTTGGCAATCTT
This sequence comes from bacterium, assembly GCA_021814895.1. Classification (GTDB taxonomy): domain Bacteria; phylum Patescibacteriota; class Minisyncoccia; order Phycocordibacterales; family 2-02-FULL-43-11; genus 2-02-FULL-43-11. The sequence goes on along the minus strand of JAKAHN010000031.1, from coordinate 4,587 downwards.
CAAAAATTATCAATGACTGATCCGGAATTATTGAAGAAATACTCTAAAGTTTTTTTCTTAAACGAAAATTATGTGCCGGCTCATCTATTCAATATTCCCGAAGATTACTTGTACAGCTCGTTGCGTTCGGAGCAGTTTTTGGCCGAAGCTTGGCCATTTCTCAAAAATTTGTTTGATACGGCAAAAGCCAACGGAGTGACTATTTATGTCAAATCTGCCTATCGGTCATTTGCCGAACAACAATCTCTGAAATCAATGTATTCAGTTGTTTATGGAGCCGGCACCGCTAACTCATTTTCGGCCGACCAGGGTTATTCCGAACACCAATTAGGCACAGCGTTGGATGTAATCGTCCCCGGTATTGGCGGTCAGCTTGAAGAGAGTTTTGATAAAACAGCCGGTTTTCAATGGCTTGTCAACAATGCCTATCGTTTTGGTTTTGAGCTTTCATATCCTAAAGGTAACAATTATTACGTTTATGAACCGTGGCATTGGCGATTTGTTGGCGTAAAACTTGCTACTTATCTTCACAACAACAAATTAAATTTTTACGATATGGATCAGAGAGATATAGACACTTATTTGGCAAATGTTTTTGATTAAATATGATTGATAAACATAAATTGGAAAGTTTTTCTTTTGCCGGGCTTTTTGTTTTGGTTTTTGTTTTGGTTTTTTTATTGTTTAAACCATTTTTCCAGATTTTGATTTTGGCGACCGCTTTTGCAATTATCTTCCATTCCCCGCATGAAAAGTTAACCCGTTTTTTAGGACAAAAACCGAACGCCTCCGCTTTTATTGTTATTCTGACGAGCGTGATATTTTTCGTCATCCCTCTTTTTTTGTTATGTATGCAGATTTTTCAAGAGACACAAAGTCTTTACTATAATATGAGCAATAATGCGACGAATTATTTGCAGGCTATAAACCAGGCTGTTGAAATCCCGATTCAGCATATTTTGCCAGATTTTTCTTTCAACGCAGACGATTACATAATTAATGCTCTTCGTTTTGTCTCAAATAATCTTGGTGTTTTTATATCACAAGCGCTGTATATTTTATTTGAAACATTTCTGATGTTCCTCGCTTCTTTTTTCTTTTTGCGCGATGGTCGAAAAATGCTCGCGTCTTTTGTAAAAACAAGCCCTTTCGGAGAAGAGCATACCAACCAGTTTCTGGATAAAACTTACAAGACGATTAACTCAATAGTCAAAGGCACGTTTTTTATCACAATAATTCGTTGGGTTTCTGTCTCAATAGCTTTTTATATTTTCGGTATCCCAAACGCATTATTGTGGGGAAGCGTGGCCGGCTTAATAGGCGCTATCCCGGGAATCGGCACCCCGTTTGCCATTATCCCGGTTGTTGGCTATTTGTATTTTAGCGGACATTTTTTGGCTGCCACCGGATTGGTTGTTTTAGGAGTCGGCATTGTGATTCTCGTGGACAATTTTATGTCGGTTTATTTTTTTGGAAAAAGTTTTGAAGTGCCGTCAATATTTGTTTTGTTTTCTATTTTAGGAGGCATAGTAATGTTTGGCCCTCTTGGTTTTATCCTTGGCCCGATAATTTTATCCCTCTTTCTGTCGGTAGTTCACACTTACAGTGTTTTAAAAGGATAATTTTATGACACATTTTGGTTTTTTTGTTATATAAATTATTAATATTTTATGCTATACTAAAATCACTATGAAAAACACAATTATCACAATTGCAATTGTTATTATTGTTGCGTTAGGTATCTATTTTATTTTTGAGAATTCTTCCAATAAAACCGACTTAACGGTCAATCAAAATCCAATAAGCAATAATATTGATGTTCAAGAAACCGTTGCTACAAGCTCAATAAAAAATAAAGAAAGTGAAGTTATCGGACAGTCAGTTGAAGGACGAGATATCACTGCTTATCACTTTGGCGATGGAGGCGAAGAAATTTTGTTTGTCGGCGGTATTCACGGCGGTTATGAATGGAACACCGCTCTTGTCGCTTATCAGTTGGCTGATTATTTGAAAGCCAATCCAAGCGCGATTCCGCAAAATATAAAAGTGACTGTTATTCCAGTTTTGAATCCGGACGGACTTGATAAGGTTGTCGGCACTGCGGATAGGTTTACGGCTTCCGATGTTTCTTCTTCTCAAGCTGTGCAGATATCAGGCCGATTCAATGCGAACAAAGTTGACTTGAACAGAAATTTTGATTGCGATTGGCAATCTACCGGAAAGTGGCAAAATACAGATGTCAGCGGGGGTAGCTCGGTTTTTTCCGAACCGGAAAGTTTGGCTATGAAAAATTATATCAATACAAACAAGCCGATTGCTGTTGTGGTGTGGTATAGCGCGGCTGGCGGAGTATTCGCTTCTAATTGTCATAATGGCGTTTCTGCCGAAACAAGCGCTCTTACTAAAGTTTACTCTGATGCTTCTGGTTACCCCGCTTATAATAGTTTTGATTTTTACGCAATTACCGGTGATATGACAAATTGGCTCGCTAAAATAAACGTTCCGACAATTAGCGTGCTTCTTACCAATCACACCGATACCGAATGGACTAAAAATTTAGCAGGTATTAAGGCGTTGCTTTCGCACTACTCAAAATAATGAGGCTCTTTTTTGTCAGACGGGCGATAGGAACCTTGATTGTTCTTGCTGTTGTCGGCATTGGTTGGTTTGTTTTATTTCATAAAACAAAATCGGCGCCTATGGAATCAATTAATCTGGCAGCTAACAGCCCGATGTATTCGGTGGTCGGTAAATCTGTTGAGGGACGGAAGATTGAGTCGTACACATACGGGAACGGCAAGACGCATTTATTGTTTGTCGGCGGTATTCACGGTGGTTATGAATGGAACAGCGTGCTTTTAGCTTATCAATTCATAGATTATCTTGACTCTAATCCGTCCTTTGTGCCGGTCAACCTTACGGTAACTATCATTCCTTCCGCTAATCCGGACGGAGTTTATAAAGTTACCGACAAAGAAGGACGGTTTAATATCACTGATGTTTCAACTGACGAGAAAATTTTGGCATCAGGCAGGTTTAATGCGGACAGTGTTGATTTAAACAGAAATTTTGATTGCAAGTGGCAACCGGAAAGCACTTGGCAGTCAAAAGAGGTCAGTGCCGGAACCGCGCCGTTTTCTGAGCCGGAAGCTTCAACTCTAAAAAATTATATTTTGAATCATAACATTGCCGGAGCTGTTTTTTGGCATAGCCAATCAAATGCTGTTTATGCATCGCAATGTGAAAATGGAATTCTTCCAAAAACAATTGATATCATGAACGCCTATTCAAAAGCGTCAGGTTATCCGGCTGTTAAAACATTTGATGCTTATGCCACTACCGGCGCAGTCGATGATTGGATGGCTTCAATAAATATTCCAGCAATCACTGTTGAGCTTTCTACCCATCAATCGATTGAGTGGAATAAAAATTTAGCCGGAATCAAAGCACTTTTTGATTACTATTCGAGTCTGTGAAATCTGTGGAGGTCAAACCTCCACAGATTTTAGGTTTCTAGATTTATAAAGTATGATATAATAGAATTATGGAAACTTTAATCAAAGCGGATATTTTTTTCTTTATATCTTCTGTAGCGACTGTAGTGATCGCCATTTTGGTTTCCGTACTTTTGTTTTATTTAATTAAAGCGGGAAAAAATCTTTATAGTTTGTCGGAAGCCCTTAAGGGAAAATTCAAAGAGTCAGAAGAGTTTGTTATGGATATGAAAGACCGTTTGGAAAATAATTTGGTTTTTCGTATTTTTTTTCCTCCTTCGCGAAAAAAACCTAAAACGCGCGAAGGAGATAATGACAGTTAAATTTTTAGTCAAGTAATTATTAATTATAATTAAATAAAATGAACAGTAAAAAAACACAAAAAAATTTTGGAGCGTTAAAATTAGCCGTTATAGGCGCCGGTGTAGCTGGCTTGGCGGCAACCACCTATTTTTTTCTTGGACCAAAAGGAAAAAAGCATCAGAAAAATCTTAAAGCTTGGGCTATAAAAATGAAAGGAGATGTGGTGGAAAAATTAGAAACAGCTCGTGAAATCAGTGAACCTATATATCATGAAATAATTGATTCTGTGGCAAAAGAATACGATAAAGGTTCCAAAGCCAGTCATGAAGAAATAAAGGAATTGGCCGATGATTTGAAAAAACATTGGAAAACAATCAGCCGAGGCATAAAGGTGGTAAAAAAAGACGTAGTCAAGGTTGCAGGTCAGGTGATGGAAAAAGCAAAACAGTCATAAAGTTATTGAAAGCCGGGAGAATTCCTCGTCGGCTCTGCCACGGAGATAAATGGTCGCACAATGAATAGTGGCATTCGGCGGAGCGCATCTATCCAACAAAGTTTTCTCCGGCGCCTCGCCTAATATCCCGCCGATCTGCCAGCTGGCGGACGAGGGAATCCGCTCAAGGCGGACTGGGGTATAGGACGAGATAAAACTTTATTAAGAAAACGACAATGAATTTTAATTCTGTAAAAACAAGAACCCTTTTGATTATTGCTGGAATTTTAGTGTTGACAGTTTTTGCTTGTCTAATAATCTACAGCATTAAGGTGAATAAAAATGATATTGATAATG
>JAKAHN010000030.1 GCA_021814895.1 bacterium | reverse complement strand
TCTACTCTAGAGCCTAAATAGGCTCTTAACTCGGCGACCTTTTAGAACCTATCCGCGATCTAATGCCTGGATAAAACTTTCAAATTTCGAGCGAAAATCGTGAAGCTTGAGGAAACATAGTGAACTCTGTTGACGAAAGGTGAGCGATTTGTAGCCGAAATTTGAAAGTTTTAGCAGGCAAGAACTTTTTCTATTTTTTTGCGGTTAGATCGCGGATAGGTTCTAAGCTCGAGTATTCTATTACATTATATATTAAGCCTTTTTTTGAGCAACGTTGATATTTTTATGTAATTTTTTTGACATTTTGTAAATAATGTTTTTAAGTTTCATTTTTTAGTATAAACCTTTTGTTTATAATATATTTTCGGTATACTAAAAATAGTAAAAGAAAAGGCTGACCATGGGAAAACAAAGGCGAAAAGCTCATTTTTCTGGGGAGTTGACTCGGGTGGCGATGTATTTTTTTGGGAGTTATTTTGTGGCCTTAAGTCCAGCAACGATAGACAGGCTCGGCTTAAAGAGAAGTGGGCGAGAACTGGTTCAGGTCGTAAGGATGGAAGGAGATCGGCTTGTTTGTCGATTTGTTGTCAATCTTCATTTTGGCGAAAACTCACCTCCGAACGGAATGTTTGAGGTTGAAGTTGAGGATGTCCTGAAAGTTTCTTTTCGAGAAAAGAATGCTTTGAGAGACATAGAGAGGGAAAGAAGGGTGTCAAATGTGCTTCGGATCATTGATGATTTGGATGCCAAGACACCACTCCCACCGGACTATGTTCCGGAGGCTTATGTTTAAACGCATACCGTCGTTCGGAACGCAGTTCCGAACGACGGTATTTTTCTTTTTCGTTTTTCCTTAATTTACCGGGCGTATTCTATCACTCTTGTTTCACGGATGACGTTTACTTTTATTTCACCCGGATATTTTAGTTCAGCTTCAATTCTTCTCGCAATTTCCTGGGCGATTTTTTGGGCTTCCAAATCGGAAACTTCTGCCGGAGTGACAAAAATCCTTATTTCTCGACCTGCAGAAATAGCGTAAGCTTTTTCTACGCCTTTGAAAGATGTGGCGATAGCCTCAAGTTCCTCAAGGCGTTTTAAATAATTTTCTACCGTATCACGTCTTGCTCCTGGTCGGCTTCCGGAAATCGCGTCGGCCGTTTGGACAATGATTGATTCGGGGGTTTCGTAAGGATATTCGCCATGGTGAGCTTGCATCGCCTTTATTATTTCTTCAGAAGCACCGAATTTTTGCAAAATCCTTCGACCGATTTCTACGTGAGTGCCGTGAACTTCGTGATCAACCGCTTTGCCGATATCGTGAAGAAGGGCGCCTGCTTTGGCGACGGCAACATTTATGCCAAGTTCTTCGGCAAGCATTCCGGCAATATGAGTCATTTCAATAGAGTGCTGGAGAACATTTTGACCGTAACTGGTTCTGAAGTGTAATCGTCCCAATATTGCCAGGATTCTCGGGTCTAAGTTCAACACTCCGCACTCATAAGCGGCCTGGTTGCCTTTTTCTTTGATTATTTTATTGATTTCCTCGGTAGCCTTTTCAACTGCGCCTTCGATTTTCGCCGGTTGAATTCTGCCGTCAAGAATGAGATTTTCCAAGGCTACTCTGGCGATTTGGCGACGGACAGGATCAAAAGAAGAAATGGTAATTGAGCCAGGCGTGTCGTCAACGATAATCTCAACACCCGTTGCCCGTTCAAAGGCTTTTATGTTGCGTCCTTCTTTTCCTATGATTTTCCCTTTTATTTCATCCGAAGGAATAGAAACCATTGTCGTGAGTACGTCGGGTGAAACAGAGTTGCCTAATCTTTGAATAGCCGTCGTCAAAATTTCCTGAGCCTTGCGTTCAAGCCTTTCTTCCCCACTCCGTTCTAGTTTTTGGAAGCGCGCTAAAATATCTTCCTCAAATTTAATTTCAGCCGATGCCAACAACTGATTTTTAGCTTCTTCTTCCGATAACTTGGCGATTTTTTCCAATTTCGCCTGCTCTTCTTGTTCCATAGAGTCAACACGGTCTTTGATTTTTTTGACCTCGGTGACTTTATTTTTTAATTCCTCAACCTGCTTATCAATATCAGTCTGTCTTTTATCCAGCAAGTCTTCTTTTTTGATAAGGCGCTCTTCTTTTTCTTTTGCCTCTTCTTCTTTTTTCTTAATTTCTATCCTAGCCTCTTTTAAAGTATTGGCCGCTTGATTTTCGGCGCCAAGAAGAATTTTTTTTGCTTCTTCCTGAGCCTTGACCATGGACTCTTTTATTTCGAGTTCCATTGAACCCTTTTTCCCGAGAGCGATAACTAACCGCAGATAATAGCCAATTGCTATACCTGCGACAAGCGCCGCCCCTCCTAGCAATGCGACAATTTTTAATGACATGGCGAATGTAATTCCGCCATTCTATACGATAGGTCTCTGGATTAATGGAAGAATAAAATTTGTTTTAGAAACATAAAACAATTTAAAAACACGAGTAAACGCGCTTCGGAAGTCCAATGACAAATTGTAAAGAATAAACGAAACCATAATTTAATATTAACGTCATTATCATACAACAACTAAGGTTTTAGTGCAAATAGCCAAAAACCGCACTTATCAGTGATTACACATCACTAATCACGGGGAATGAACCCTGTTTTTGGTGATAAGTTGTAAGTGATTGGTTATAAGTGAAAAATTATTTCTTTATGCTCAAAACCTTATCAATTACGCCGTATTTCTTGGCTTCCTCGGCATCCATATAGTAGTCTCGTTCAACGTCTTTTTGGATTTGTTCTATTGATTTACCGGTGTTTTCGGAAAGAATTTTGTTTAATTTTTCTCTGATTTTCAAAATCTGTTTGGCTGTGATTTCAATATCAGTCGCTTGACCCTGAGCTCCGCCCATCGGTTGGTGGATCATTATCTCGGCGTTTGGAAGAGCGTGTCTTTTTCCTTTTTGACCGGCGGATAATAGAACGGCGGCTCCACTTGCTGCCATTCCGACACAATAAGTGGCAACATCGTTTTTGATATGATTCATCGTGTCTAAAATTGCCAAGGTTGAAGAAACCGAACCACCCGGAGAATTGATGTAAAGCGAGATGTCTTTTTTCGGGTCTTCCGATTGGAGGAATAAAAGTTGGGCAATGATAATGTTGGCTGTGTCGTCGTCGATCGGACCGCCGAGAAAAATTATGTTTTCTTTTAAAAGACGAGAATAAATGTCGTAAGCCCGTTCGCCAAATTGAGATTTTTCAATAACTGTTGGGATTAGGTTCATGGTAGTTAGAAAGTTGTTAAGTTAATAATTTTATAAGTTGAGACGAAAAAAGTATAACAGGGGAATTGGGGTTTGACAAACAGAACGACGGAGGTAATCTTAATATAGTTTTCGGAGGGAAATCTTATGAAGAAACTTGCAACAGCTGTCCTTTTTTGGTTACCCACAATTTTTCTGTTGGCCCTGATGAAGTGGGCCAATCCGTCGTTTTGGAATGAACCGGATGGGGTTGTGGCATCCGGCAAGGTTGCGGTTGTTATATACGGATTGTTCGGACTGTGTGGCACTATCCGAACTCTTCGTTACTAGCGGGTGTTTACACCGCCCGTTTTTTTATTGGCAGTGGCCATTCATCCCAGTCCCCTTGGGGCGGGGATGAATGGCCACATAATAATCAGGGCGAGCGGAGCTCGCGCCTATCCAACAAAGTTTTTCTTACAGAAACTGTATACCTTTTGGATATTTTGTTTCGCTCCGCTCACAAAATGTCTCAAAAGGTCTTGCGAAGCTCCTTATGGTCGTTTCTCACCCCGTTGCCTCGCCTAATACCCGGCCGAGGTAATCCGATGGAACGGCTTGCCACTGGGATAGGACTAGGCAAAACTTTATTGACAACGATAGGATTAAGAATAAACTTTAATGTAGTTAACAAAAAATGGCGTTATGACAACTGTTGCAAAGTGTTTCCGAGCACGCCTCATCACTTCTGTGGGTATTGCCCTTGTTGCAAACCTCCCTTGGATTCTTTGGGGGACGCAAAAGGGTCTGGTTTTCATCATCGTTCAAGCAGGTGTTGGGTTGGTCTGTCTGGCAGCCTTGCTGAACGTTTGGCTTGATGATTGACCGTTCGTTACCGCGGACGGTTTTTTATAAACAGGTAATGTGGAAGTCAGACCTCCACAAAATTAGAGATGAAAATTCAAAGGTTTTTTATAGGAGAGAAAATTGCTGAAGAAAAAAAAGTCACCGTATCTAATGATGAGCTTATTCACCAATGGCGGAATGTTTTTAGAATGAAAGCGGGCGACGAGATAGTTTTGTTAGATAATTCCGGTTTTGAATATCCGGCAAGATTTTTATCGCTTGATAAAAAAGAGGCGGAATTTGAGGTTTTGAGCAAAATAAAAAATGAGGTAATTCCTAAAAGGGAAGTGGTTTTATATCAATCACTTATAAAGAAAGATAAATTTGAATGGGTTGTGCAAAAGGCGACCGAGCTCGGTGTTTCGGAATTTGTGCCGGTGCTATCGGAACGAAGCGAGAAAAAGAATTTGAATATGGAAAGATTGGCGGTGATTGCCCGCGAAGCGTCGGAACAATCGGGGAGAGGAAAACTACCAAAGCTTCATAAACTTCTTAACCTCCAAGAAGCTCTGGATAGTATTAAAGACAACGCAATCGTTTTTGACTCCTCCGGTTTTCCTTTCCAAACTTATAAACTTCCAAATTTTTTAACTTACAAAATATTCATAGGTCCTGAAGGTGGTTTTACTTCTGACGAAATTCAGCTTTTCAAATCAAAAAATATTCCGATTGTTTCTCTCGGCAATATGACCTTGCGAGCGGAAACAGCTGCAATCTCGGTTGCAAGTTTTCTTTTGTTATAACAAAAGAAAAACCAAGGTTCGACCTTTTTAGGATTCAAGGTCGAACCTTGGTTTAATTCGTTTAGAAGTCAGACTTCTTGAATTCGGATTATAGATTTTCCAAAAATTCAAAGACTTTTTCGTTGCCGAGCATTCTTTCAATATAAGCGCGAGCTTGTTCCTGATCTATATCTTTATGATGTTCCGCAAGGTGTTTTAATTCGTGTTCAATCTTTTCTTTTTCGGCTTCAAGTTTTTCCAATTTTTTTATTTCTGCCAAAATTAAATTTATTTTTGCTCTTTTCTCGGCTGGAGCGCGCCACTCTTTATGCAAATCTTCGTGAGTTTTTTTGGCATTTTTCAAATAGTCTTCCATTTTTAGGCCCATCCTTTGCACGTCGCTCTCAAGTTCTGTTTCCATTCTCTCAATTTCGTAATCTATAAGAACATCAGGAATGGCACCTTCGGTTTTTTCCAAAATTCCTTCAAGAATCGCCAAACGCCTTTTTTCCCTTAAGCGATTTTTGTTTTCATTTTCCAAATCTTTTTTTATTCTTTCTTTTAGCTCCGCTACTGTTTTTCCGCCACCAACCGCTTCGGCAAATTGGTCATTCAACGGAGGTAGTTCCTCATCTTTTGGTTCGGTTTGGATTGTCGGATTAATGGCTCTTACGGCGTATTTTCGCAAACGTAAAATCGCCTCATCAAGTTCTTTGTCGGTGACTTCTGCCGGTGTTTCCCTTTTTTTATTTTTATCGGCAGAGATTTTTTTATAATCGGGAATTTTTAAATCTGGTCGAAGAGAAATTAGAAAAGACAATTCAACCGGATTACCAGGCACCGCTTTTGTAACGGATACTTGGGGCATTATGAGGGCGTCAGGAGCTTCTTTTTCTATAAATTCTTTGATATTTTCTTTCAACCAAAGATTTATTGTTTCTTCCAAAATGCCGGCTTTGCCAATTTTTTCAACTATCACTTGGGAAGGAATGTGACCTTTTCTAAAACCTTGGATATCCGCCTTTTCAGAAAGCGATTTGACGGCTTTTTTTTCAAAATTATCCACCTCGTCAGTCGGGATTTCAATTTCCACGACCCGCGCTCTTTTTTCCGGTTTGTCAGTTGTTTTTTTTACTGTGTATTTTGCCATAATAATATTGCAGAGTGTCTTGTGTTAATAAGACATAATTACTCCGTCTTAATTAAATTATAAAATTAGTCAGCGCTTGGCCCTTCAGGGGCGACCATATCTGTCGGAATTTGTTTTGATGTTGTGGTGGTGTTATCGGTGTTCTCAATTATGGTGATCGTGGAAGACGCTGTCTGTTGTTTGTTTAAGTCTTTTTTGTTTAACATATCTCCCCAGAAATAAATCGCGCCTATCACTAAAACGATAATAATAATGATAGACCCGATCAACGGACCGATCGAACCTTTTGCCGAAGTCTCGTCGGCAACCTTTTTTATTTCTGGCATTGTTTCAGGCGTTTGGTCCATTTATGTTCCGAATAATTTATAAACAATAACATTATATAACAAAAACAACCCCAGTTATAGACCGGAGTTGTTTTTTATCACAAAATAGTTTTTTAAACAAGCAAACTGACTAAAAGTAACGCTACAATGTTTAGGATTTTTATCATCGGGTTTATCGCCGGACCTGCCGTATCTTTGTACGAATCGTCGTCGCTCTCGCTTCTCCTTAAGAACCCTCGGTTCTCAACGTTCGTCCGCCAGCTGGCTGACTCACTGCTTTCCTCGACGGGGAACTCCCGTTTCCCGACCCCTTCCTAGACCCGTATAAAGATACGTCCTTATACCAGAAGTGAAACTAGTAGTAATGCAACGATATTCAGGATTTTTATCATCGGGTTTATCGCCGGACCTGCCGTATCTTTGTACGGGTCTCCAACTGTGTCGCCAGTGACTGCCGCTTTGTGGGCCTCACTTCCTTTGCCCCCGTAATTGCCTTGCTCAATGAATTTTTTAGCATTGTCCCATGCGCCTCCGCCGGAAGTCATTGAGATCGCTACGAACAAACCGGTGACGATGCTACCAACCAACATGCCACCCAAAGCGACCGGGCCAAGAATAAATCCGACAAGAATTGGCGTGAGGACCGGAATCAAAGCTGGCAAGACCATTTCTTTGATAGCGGCGCTTGTTACGATATCAACCGCCCTTGAGTAATCTGGTTTAGCTGTTCTCTCCATAATACCTTTGATTTCTCTGAATTGTCGGCGAACTTCTTCAACCACTTTGCCAGCTGTTTTACCAACCGCCTCCATTGATAGAGCGGCGAAATAATACGGCAACAATCCACCGATGAACAAGCCGACAATCACTTTCGGATCGCCCAAAACGAAACTCAAACTATGACCGGCGGAAGTGAATTCTTCGGTGTAAGAAGCAAACAGAACCAGGGCTGCCAAGCCGGCTGAAGCTATAGCATAACCTTTTGTAACTGCTTTGGTCGTGTTG
>JAKAHN010000029.1 GCA_021814895.1 bacterium | reverse complement strand
TCTAATTATGAATTTGGAACGGAACAAAACAAAGAATGCTACTTATCCGAACATTTTGTAAACAAAATGTTTTAGGATAGTTAACTTGATGTTTTATTTTTTTCCTAGATCAACCTACTTTAAAAAATAGGATTTGAATTGTGCGTAGTACTTAATCTAAACATTTGTGTAAAATGTTTAAACAAACTCAATCCCGCTTCGCTCGCCAAAGCGAGCATCGCAGGATAATTCTAACTTACTTGCTTGCACTTCTACTCACACTAACTCGCTTCTTCTCGCGAGTTCACTCATTCATCTGTCAAAGGTCACTCTGACATCCTGACAAAAAAAGAAATTCTGTCGGATTAGTCAACTCTAACACTGCCTCCACCATAGAGTGGATCAGATATAGAGCGTAGGAAGTATTATATACATATCTAAAAGCTTGTCAAATATAGTTAAACCTTACAAAGGTGTATATGGTGTGAATAGCCTTTTTACATAAAAAAAACCGCCCTCTGCCAGGAAAGCGGTTACTCAAAAAACGTATAGAGAGATGGCATATCGTAACAAACCTTAGCCCCTAAAAGACTTAAAACCTCCACGAGGATTGAGGGACAAATTGACCGGTGATTTAAACTAACGCAAACTATCTTGGCGCTGATTGAATAAATCTTCACAAGAGTTACGATCTGAGCCACCGTCGGGTAACCTTTAACCAAAAAAATGTGGTGCCCAAATTCCCCCACCGCAATTTTGTCCCCATCTTTAAGCAAGAACGAAACAGCTTTTAGTCCGTACGTCTTACTCAAATGCTCGCAAAGCTGGCTGACTTCTGGCCCGTGTTTCTCAACGCCAAACCCAATGATTAGCACTTTTTTCTTCATAAGAACTGCTCTCCTCCTCCCCGGTTAATTTTGTCCATCCTCGCGCGAGGTAACAAAACAGCTCCTCGGGGTGAAGAGCTGGCTTGTGTTTGCTTTAATTAAAAATTTTTAGTAAACACGAGTTAGCCCTCCACTCCGCCAGATGGCGAATAAAGTAATAATAATTCCGATAATAATAGCGTTGATTTGCAAAATCATGATTATTTAATACTAGCGCGACAGCTTCTTTTGTCAAATTTAAAAAATATTTTAACCTTAAAACTCCAGACGCAAAAAAGTGAAAAGAAAAAAGGTCGGTATAAACCGACCTTAAACTGCGAACAAAATCATTCATCTCCATACTTGGCCCGCTCCTCCCGCTCTTCGCGAGAAAGGCGAAGCCTCTTTCTCTGTGATCCTTGTGGTCGAAAACTGGCAATTTTAGCAAAATCGCCTCCTTTCCGTCTGATCGACGAGGTCTTAATTTGTAGCCCTTTCTTTCCGGGACACATCGCCCGGGCCAGATCCGTAGGTTCTCCGTTCATAAAAGAACTCTTTCTTCCCAATTTAATTTTTGCCTTCAGCACCGCGCCGAAAACAAAAACCAACTCCCTGGGTGGAGAGCTGGCCTTTGATTGTTTTTGTTATTTTGATACTTAGTTATTTTACTTCTGGATTGGGGTCTTTCGGTTCAAAACAAGCAAGGGCAAGGTCTCCACCTTTTCGCAGAGTTAGTCCTAGAAGTAGCCCCAATGTTTTACCTGTTAAACGCATAAAAATATATTATTCCCAATATAAAAATTAGTCAAATTACTTTTTCAACATTCTATTTCTTTGCCACTTTTCAATAGTAACTAAAAGCGGACTCGCTATAAATATAGATGAGTAAGTTCCGGCAATAATACCGATAATCAAAACAAGGGCAAAAGGTTGAGTTGTGGTCGGACCGAGGAAATATAAAACAATAAGCGCCAGGAGAGTGGTCATAGAAGTATTGATTGAGCGAACAAAAGTTTGACTGATACTCTTCCCCACTATTCCTTCAAAATCGCTTCCTTTATGACCGTATTCCAATTTCAAATTTTCCCGAACTCGGTCAAAAACAACAATTGTGTCGTGAACCGAAAAACCGAGAACAACTAAAATGGCCGTGACAAACAAAGTATCGACTTCAAATCCTTTTATATGGCCAAGGATGGCAAATATGCCAGTCGGAATCATTACATCGTGCAACAAAGCGACAACCGCAATAACTCCGTATTTCCAAGAAGAAACGGGAGCGGAAACTTTACGAAAAGCGTAAGCGACAAAAAGAATAATTGCTATTAGAACGAAGAAAATCGCCCATAAAGATTTCAAGGCCGCTTCTTTGCCCAAAACCGGACCGACAGAACTGAATTGAGTTTCCTGCACCACTTGACCGTCAATTTCCAGCGCTTTTATTGTCGCTTGGTGGGTTGCTTCATCCAAGGGTTTAGAATGCAATATAAAACCATTTGTCCCGGCAGGGCGGACAGAAAGACCAGTAATATTCAAAGGCCTGAGCGCTGTGTTTACAGCGTCCAAACTCGGTCTGCCAGAAGGATAATTAAATTCCAGAAGGGTGCCACCTTTGAAATCAACGCCAAGATTTAATCCCCAAAACAAAATTGCTGAAATAGATATTAGAATAAGCGTTCCTGAAATAAAATAGAATATTTTTCTGTATTTTACTACAAACATATGATTTATATTTTATGATTATTTTACTTTCTGAATCCGCAACTGAATAAAAATTTTGATAATTTGCTGTCTTTTAGACGCATCGCAAGAAGAAGCGTTCTTGAAGCGGTAATCGCCGTGAACATGCTGGTAATAACACCAATAAAGAAGACGAGAGCAAAACCTTTGACAATACTTGAAGTGGCAAAGAAATATAAAATAACAGCGGTAATAATACTGGAAAGATTGCTGTCGCGAATTGAAAGCCAGGCGCGAGCAAATCCTTCTTTCATGGCGTCTTCCAAAGTTCTACCTCGACGCAATTCTTCTTTCATTCTTTCAAAAATAAGAACGTTGGCGTCAACGGCCATACCGATTGATAAAATAAAACCAGCGATGCCGGCAGACGTCAGAGTCACAGGAATTAATTTGAAAATGGCCAGGTTAAGAGCAACATATATCGCAAGAGCTATTACCGCCAACAAACCCGGTAAACGATACCAAATGATTAAGAAAATGGCGATTATAATATACGCCCAGATACCTGAGTGAACCCCGGCTTTTGTCGCTGTGCTTCCCAACGAAGCGCCGACTGTTTCTGTGGATAAGAGAGAGATCGGCATCGGCAGAGCGCCGTAATTCAAATTACGAACCAAAATTTTAGCGTCGTCGATTGTAAAGTTTCCGCTGATTTCAGCCGTGCCACTTGGAATTTCTTGTCGAATAACCGGGGTGGAAATCGGCTGACCGTCTAGAAAAATCGCTAAAATTTTACCGACATTGTCTTTGGTTATCTTAGCGAATAATTTTGTTCCTTCGCTGTTAAAAGTTAACTCTACTTTGTGCTCACCGGTCGTTTGATCAAAATTTATAGTAGCATGAGTTAAATATTGACCGTTAAGACCGGTCGGCACAAAGACCTCATCAATCGGTTTTTTCTGAATTTCTTCTTGAGACAAACCCGGAAATTCGTGAACTAAACGAAATTCCAAAAGAGGTGTTTTACCTATCATCGCGATTGCTTGATTTATATCCGTAACGCCAGGCAATTCAACGATAAGGCGATTGCTATTATTTGAACCGAAAACTCCGCCTGATTGCACCTGAACAATGGGCTCGGAAACGCCAAAAGCGTTCACTCTCCTTTCAATAACATCGCGAAGAGCTGTCATAGCGTCGCTAATTTCTGAAGCGGAGACTTTTGAAGTATCAGCCTGATAAACCAAATGACTACCACCGTTTAAATCCAAACCAAGCCTGAAAGCCCATTTTGATTGAGAGATAGCAGGAGTGGAAGTAGCGGTTGCGCCTGGAGTAACAACCGGTTTTTCGGTCGTCCAAACAAAATAGCCAATCGCCACGGCGACTGCCAATAGAAACAATGCGGCTACTCTCCTTTTAAACATATACGAGATTATACTCAACAATCTCAACAATACAAGTTTTACAAGGTTCGACCTTGTTATACAATGTCGAACCTTGTAAAATATTACCTATGAACAAAAAACCTTTAGCGCCTGGTTGTTATTACCACATATACAATCGAGGAACAGAAAAAAGAAAAATTTTTCTATCTGAAAAAGACTACTCACGATTCGTTGCTTCCCTTTTCCTTTGCAACAACACTTACCCTGCCGACTTAAAACGACAAGGTTCGACCTTGTTGGAATTATTGAATAATGAGAGAGAAGAAACCTTAGTGAATATTTGTGCTTACTGTCTAATGCCGAATCATTTTCATTTGTTGCTCCACGAAAAAAGTGACGGTGGCATAAGTAAATTTATGCAAAAATTGCAAACTGCCTACACTATGTATTTCAATCAAAAAAATGAAAGGACAGGCGCTCTGTTTCAAGGAAAATATAAAATATCTATAGCGGGAAACGACAACTATCTCAGATATTTAGTTTCTTACATCCACCTAAATCCAATTAAATTAATTGAACCCCGATGGAAAGAGAACGGAATAAAAAATCTTAAAAATGCGGAAAAATTCCTAAAAAAATACAAATACTCCAGTTATTTGGATTTCCTTGGTGAGAAAAGACCCGAAACAAAAATCGTGGAAATAAAATCTTTGCCGGAATATTTTGAAAACAAAAAAGATTTTGAAGATACAATCAAAGAATGGCTCAATTACAAAAATGTTTAGGACAAGGTTCGACCTTGTTATTAATTATTAACAAGGTCGAACCTTGTCATTCCACGAACCTTGTCATTCCAGCATTTCTAACCTTCCTGGCCTGATCATTTGATAATTCACAATCTGCTTACCGTTTGGGAAAGTCTCCATAATTGGTTTGGGGGAATCTTTATTCTGTACGAATCCATATTTTTCATATATGTGTATTGCCCTCTCATTTTGCTCAGCAACATCAACAATTATTGGTTTTTCGTCACCTAACCACTCTAAAACCTTTTCAATTAACTGCTTCCCGATACCTCTACCTTGAAATTCTGGTAAAATATGGAAGGCGTGGAGAATATTGAATTCTTCACCTTTTACTCCTGTACAAAAACCCACAATTTTTTCTTCTGATTTGACAACCCAACTTTGTGCTTCACCTCGTTCTAAACGACCTTGTAATTTTTCAACTTTATTAAAAAAATCCTTCTGTTGAACGTCCTCTTTGGTTAGCCCGTATTCAGGAGCTGAGTACGTGGCCAACCATGAAGTTTTCTTCACTTCATATATTTCTTTACTATCTTTCGGGTCAGCTAATTCAATTTCAATTTCTTTCTCATTTTTTGAATCAGATTTCTCAGGCATATTAAAATTTGGCTGTTCCTGTCCCATAATTCTTAATTCTTTTTTAAACTTATCGACTTATAAACTTTTCAACTCTTCAATCCCCTCCTCCAATTTAACCTCCGGCGTCCAGCCTAAAAGTTTTTTAGCGAGAGCGTGACTGGCAAGCGTATCGTGTGGTTCAAGTCGAGGCGCAATATGAACAATCTTCCCACTGATAAGTTTTGCCACTTGATTGACTGAAAAATTTCTGCCAGCGCCGATATTGAGCACTTCGCCCCTCCCTACTTTTTTTGATGTCATCGCTAATAAATTTGCCCTAACAATATCGTGGACAGAGGTATAATCACGTGTTTGAGTGCCATCGCCGGTTATCGTCAAAGGTTTACCCTCTTTTAAGAGTTTGAAGAACTTAGCAATGACAAGAGCGTAAGCTCCCTCACTACTGTTTCGTGGTCCGTAAACATTAAAATAACGCAGGGAAACTGTCTCAAGTCCGTAAACTTGGCTAAATAATTTGCAATACAATTCGCCGACATATTTCTGAAGTCCGTAAGGGCTTTTAGGATTGGCCGACATTGTTTCAATAAGCGGGAGCTTCGACTGATCGCCGTAAGCCGAACTGGAAGCCGCATATATTACTCTTTTTACTCCGGCATCTTTGGCCGATAACAAAACATTCAATGTTCCGTTTATGTTGGCATCGTGCGCTTCTATCGGATGCTCAATAGAAAATTGAACGCGAGGCAGGGCGGCTTCGTGAAAAACATATTTCGCCCCTTTGAAAATTGGTTTGATTTTTTTCAAATCACAAATATCCACATTATGAAAAATTGCTTTTGGATTGATATTTTCCTTTTTGCCATTTGAAAGATTGTCAATAACGTGCACTTCGTATTTATTTTTAATTAGTGCGTCAACAATATTACTGCCGATAAACCCCGCCCCGCCAGTTACGACAATCTTAATATCCTTATAATTACTTTTTTTAACGTTTGCTTTACTCATTTTAATAAGTGGTCTAACTTTAATTTAAAATTAAAAAATCAAAATGTAAAATGACAATGTAAAATTTTAAAATAAAAAAATTTGTTCTAGGTCTTAATTTTGACATTTTGAACTGTCATTTTTCATTTTGAGATTTACATTTTTCATTTCTTTCTACTTCCCTTTAAACGTTAAAAGTATTCTAATCGTTTTTAAAGCAATCTCCAAATCAATCAAAAAACTTCTGTTATTTATGTAATAAAGGTCGTAAGATAATTTGTTTTTTGTTTCCACTGTATCAACTTCATGATGAGGATGCCTATCGTGATGGATCTGGGCCCAACCGGAAAGACCAGGCTTAACGAGATGACGGATATTGTAATAAGGCACCTGTTTTTCATAATGTTTAACTGGTTCGGGAAATTCCGGTCTTGGTCCGATTAAAGATATATTTCCGACAAACACATTCCACAATTGTGGAAGTTCATCAATCCTGGTCTTTCTAAGAATAGCGCCAACTTTCGTGATTTTATTTTCATTGTCTTTTTCCCACCTCGCCCCGTCATTAGCCGTTGTCATTGTTCTAAATTTATATAATTTTATTATTTGGTTGTTTTTCCCCACTCGTTCCTGAATACTAAAAATTGGCCCTTTATCGTCCAGTTTGATCGATAATATAACAAATGGATACAACACAAAAGATAATGTACCAACCATAAAAGATACTGCTATGTCCATTATTCTTTTTACGACATCAAAAACTGGTTTATTTCTATTGGAAATATTTTCCAAAAACCAACTATATTTAACAAGAGAAAGAGGCACTCTTTTGAATATTTCTTCATACAGCTTATGCAAATTAATAAACCGAATATTCGAAAAGACCAAGTTATAAAGATGTGGTAAAAGCGGTTTAACCTTTTCATTATTTGTATCAATGGCGATAATTGAAACGCTATCAGAATAAATCCTTTCAATAAGGTCTTTATTCAAATCAAGAGAAGAAATGTCATCAAAATCAATGGCAGCAATAAACTTTATAGGATAAAAATCGTTACGATTGACTTCCGCC
>JAKAHN010000028.1 GCA_021814895.1 bacterium | reverse complement strand
TTCCGATCTAGTTGAGAAAATAATTCAAAATGAAAAAGGGCAGTTTTTTCGTGCTTATTTTTTGGTTTGCGAAAGAAACGGACGCTTCTATGGGAAGTTAATAAGAGTTGAACCAATTTTTGTGGAAGTCAGACTTCCACAGACAGTTTGTGGAAGTCAGACTTCCACAAAATACTTACCGGTTTTTTCTGCTAAATTAATAATACCTGATACTTTATACTTAGTACATTCTATTTCCAGTTCTTATTTTTCAACCATTGAAACTTTTTTTGTCAGTCAAATGACTAGAGCGCCGAGTATAGACACTAGGCTTTAGGCGCTAGGCTCTAGGAAATTCGGGCAACCTTATTAACTTTTTGATTACAAAAAGTTAAAGGGTAAAGAAAAAACTCCACACGAATGCGGAGCAAAAGGAATAGTGCTAATGAAATAAGGATGTGATAAAGGAGCGTTCCTATAGAACATCCTAAACCGATTCCGATAATCCAGAGTATTCTTTTGGTATTCATATTGTTTAAAAGTTCAAGAGTTCGGGACTGATAAAAGTGATATCATAGAAGTGTTCAATTTATCAATGTTTTGCGTTGTTTGGAATTTAGGATTTAGTGCTTCGAATTTGTTTGGAAATCGTTATTTGGAATTTGGAGTTTTATACTAACTACAAACTAATTACTATTAACGAAATTAATCATGTCAAAAATTATAGGTATAGATTTAGGAACGACGTATTCCGCTATGGCCGTTATGGAAGGCGGAACGCCGAAAATTATTGAAAATGCGGAAGGTGTTCGCACCACTCCGTCTATTGTGTCAGTCTCAAAAACTGGCGAACGGCTTGTTGGTCTTTTGGCGCGCCGTCAGGCGGTGACCAATCCGAAAAACACGATATTTCAAATTAAAAGATTTATGGGTCATACTTTTGACGACCCTGGGGTTCAAAAAGATATCAAAGCGGTGCCTTTTGATGTCAGAAAATCTTCAACCGGAGGAGTGGAAGTTAAGATGGGTGAAGAATGGAAAAAGCCTGAAGAAATTTCGGCAATGATTCTCCAGAAATTCAAGCAGGACGCTGAAGCCAGACTGGGCGAAAAGATTACCGAAGCGGTAATCACGGTTCCGGCCTATTTCAACGATTCTCAGCGTCAGGCGACCAAAGACGCCGGCAAAATCGCCGGTCTTGACGTAAAAAGAATTATAAATGAGCCGACGGCGGCGGCGCTTGCTTATGGTTTCAATAAAAAGAAAGACGAAAAAATCGCAGTGTTTGACTTTGGTGGCGGGACTTTTGATATTTCTGTGCTTGAAGTTGGTGATGATGTTGTGGAAGTGAAATCAACCGATGGCGATTCGCATCTTGGCGGTAAAGATATTGACCAGAAAATCATAAATTATGTCGCTGAGGAGTTTAAAAAAGAATCCGGTGTTGATGTTAGAAAAGACTCAATTGCTCTTCAGCGACTTGATGATGCGGCTGAAAAAGCAAAGATTGAATTATCGACGGCGGTGGAAACGGAGATCAATATTCCGTTCATTACTTCCGACGCTTCCGGACCCCGCCATTTACTTGTAAAGATGACAAGAACGAAACTTGAAGAGCTTTCGCAGGAATTTATTGATCGGGCAATGATGATAACCAAGCGAGCAATTGAAGCTTCTCCGTTTAAACTTTCCGATATAAACGAATTAGTGCTTGTAGGTGGACAAACAAGAATGCCGGCGATGCAGAAAGCGGTTAAGGATTATTTTGGCAAGGAGCCTCATATGGGCGTCAATCCGGACGAAGTAGTGGCAATGGGCGCCGCCATTCAAGGGGGCGTTATTTCTGGCGATGTCCGTGACATTTTGCTTCTTGATGTTATTCCGCTTTCACTTGGCATTGAAACGCTTGGTGGGGTAGCGACAAAATTGATTGAACGAAATACCACTATTCCAACAGCTAAATCGCAGATATTTTCAACGGCAGCCGACAATCAAACTTCTGTGGAAATCCATATTACTCAGGGTGAGAGAGCAATGGCGGGAGATAATAAATCGCTCGGTCGGTTTATTCTTGACGGTATTCCGCCAGCGCCTAGAGGTATGCCTCAAGTTGAGGTAACCTTTGATGTTGATGCCAACGGAATTTTGGCGGTTACAGCCAAAGATAAAGCGTCCGGTAAAAGCCAATCTGTCAGGATTGAAGCTCGTTCAGGACTTTCCGAGACTGACGTTGAAAAGATGAAAAAAGAAGCGGAGGCGCACGGCGAAGAAGATAAAAAGAAGAAAGAATTGGTTGAAGCAAAAAATCTTGCAGAACAGCTCATTTATACTTCCGAGAAAGCTTTGAAAGATGCTGGGGATAAGGTGCCGGATGATTTGAAGAAAGGGGTGGAGGAAAAAATTTCCGCTCTAAAGACGGCCAAAGATGGCGCAGATCCAGTGGCGATAAAAACAGCGACAGAAAGTTTATCATCTGAAATTCAGAAAATCGGGCAACATCTCAACCAACAAGCCTCGCAAACCAATAACAACCAATCACCTGAGGGAGAAAATAAAAAAGAAGAAAATAAGAAAGATGAGGGAGGAAAGGAAGGAAATGTCAGGGATGCTGAGACAAAATAGCAAGGAAAATAGCAAGGTTCAACCTTGATATCAAGGTTGAACCTTGTTGGTGTTGGGCAAATTATAAAATCACAAAAACCAAAATAATAACAACCAGTTGCAAGATAATCCCGATAAGTGGGTTGCGAATTCTTTTTTTGGTGTGAATAAAGTGATGAAGTTGTTGGAGTGAAGTAAGCGGATCGCGACGGATTTTCATATAAGCGAATTGTAAAAAGTCCGGCAGGACGCCACCTGAAGCGCCGGCAACCAAAGCAGACAACGAAAATTTTCCCGCTCCGCCTAAAATAAAAATTGCCAATGCAACACCTATTAAAATATCAAGGCCGATACAAAACAAATCTCTGACAAATTGCGGACTGATTTCCAAATCGCTATCAAGCGGATCTCCCGGATTTTCTCCAAGGTCAACCTTCGATTTCAGTTTGTAATCCCAGTGCGGAATAGCATCCATGGCAAAATGACTAACAAAAGCCAAGCTAAAACCGACTATCGGATTATTTGGGAATAGACTGGCAACAGCAGAACCGATAACGATATGAGTAGCGAGTACCATAGAGAGAATTCTATAACAATTTTTGTTTGTAAGAAAGTGTATTAAATATGATAAAATTAGCGTTTAATGTAAATAGTAATAAACCCGTATGGATATTATTAAAGAAAACAAAAACATTTGTATTGATTGCAAAAGCCGGCTCGAGTTGCTTCAGGAGGCGATGAATTTGTCGATTACTGAAAACGCTTTGTTATCGCGCCCAAGGAGAGTTATTACCTTCGGTATACCGGTCCGAATGGATAATGGAGAGGTTTCGGTCTTTAATGCCTATAGAGTTCAGTATAACAATGCGTTAGGACCGACAAAGGGCGGGATTCGCTATCATCCCGATGTTGATCTTGAAGAAGTAAAAACTTTGGCTTTTTTGATGGCTCTCAAAT
Source organism: bacterium (assembly GCA_021814895.1). GTDB lineage: Bacteria > Patescibacteriota > Minisyncoccia > Phycocordibacterales > 2-02-FULL-43-11 > 2-02-FULL-43-11. The sequence continues at coordinate 3,924 of JAKAHN010000028.1, read as the reverse complement.
GTTCTTTAGCAGGTTTGCCGTTTGGTGGAGCAAAGGGAGGGGTGGAGGTGGATCCGACTAAGCTTTCGAAAGGTGAGCTTGAACGGCTAACTCGCGGTTACGTCAGAGAGATTCATCAACTTATCGGACCAAATATAGACGTGCCGGCGCCGGATGTTAACACTAATGCCGAGGTTATGGCTTGGTTCGTTGATGAATATTCAAAAATCAAAGGAGAATTTTTGCCAGGAGTGGTGACAGGGAAGCCGATTATCCTTGGTGGATCGGAGGGTAGGGAAGAAGCGACAGCTCTCGGTGGTGCTTTTGTGCTAAAACGTTATATGGAGAAAATTCGCGGTTCAAAGAAAAATAATAAAAAACCGATCACGGTCGCCATTCAGGGTTTTGGCAATGTTGGCGGTAACCTTGGCAAGATTCTTGATGATTGGGGACATAAAATTGTGGCAGCGAGCGATGCGGATGGTGGAATTTATAAATCAACAGGACTGGATATTAAAAGTGTTTGTAACACAAAAGATTCCAGATGCAAACTTCATGAAATGAAAAATGTCAAAAGGATTTCAAATGAAGAGTTACTTCAACTACCTGTAGATGTTCTCATTCCGGCTGCCTTATCAAAACAAATAACTGTAAAAAATGCCGATAAAATTAAGGCGAAAACGATAATTGAGATGGCTAACGCGCCAATTTCCGAAGAGGCTGATAAGATTTTGGCTGACAAAAAAATTACGGTAATTCCGGATGTTCTTGCCAATTCCGGAGGAGTGATTGTAAGTTATTTTGAATGGGTGCAGAATTCTGACAATCATTATTGGAGTAAGGATAAAGTCAACGAAATGTTAAAAGAAAAAATAGAAAAAGCTTTTGATAATGTGTTTGAATTGTCGCAGAAAACTAAAGACAGCATCAGGATTTCTGCCTACAGCTTAGCAATTAGACGGATTTTGAATGCCGAAAAATTGCGAGGCACCATCGGTTAGGATGCTAAAAATGATATAATACCAAAATGAACAAGATTGCGATTATCGGTAGTGGAGCGCTTGGCAGCGCGCTTATCAGCCGTTTTAAGAAGAGTGGAATTGATGTCCGATATTACGATCATGATATAAATAAGCCGAGAAATTCAAATTCTATTAAGGAAGCCGTTACTAATACAACGGTTGTTTTCTTATGTATCCCAACTAAGGCTATAAATTGCGTGTTGAGTGACATTCTTAAATTTAATAAAAAGGCGATCATTGTTTCTTTGTCAAAAGGAATGACAAGCGATGGCAAAACGGCAGCCGAGATTTTATCTAAAATTTTGATAAATAAAAATAATTTTGCTGTTATCGGCGGGCCGATGATTGCTAAAGAAATTGAAGCTGGAGATAGATCGGTTATTGCCGTCATAGGCGCAACGAATAAAGATGTTTCTGAGGTTGTAAAAGATGTATTTACACAGTCCGGAATTGAAGCTGTAGAAAATAACAATCCCTTCGCAGTCTCTTTTCTTGGTGTTTTAAAAAATACGTATGCTTTTGGTATGGGAATTTTGGTTGGGCTTGGAGTTTCTCAAAACGAGCAAGATTTTTTTATAAAAATTGCCCTTTTGGAAATGAAGATATTTTGTCAGTTAGAGTCTTTTGATATAAAAATTGCGGACACTCCGGTAGGAAAGGGTGATTTGATAAAAACCGGCAATAGCGAGGAATCCCGAAATCGGACTATGGGATTTGAATTGGCAAAAACCGGCATGATATCTACATTTGGAGAATCTTTTGAATCTGCGCCGCAATTTGCCGACCGTTTTTCAAGTCTTATGATAAAAATGCCGATATTTAATTTTTTGGTGGAAGTGATAAAAATGAGGACTCAAGCGAAAGAAATAATTTCTTTATATAAATTGTCATAGTTAAATCAAAATTTTAAATGTGCAATAATTTTAAAATTATCGTAACAATTGTAATATTTGCCCTTCTGTCTGGCGTTATAATTATAAAAGCTAGTAATAAAAAAAATTTTATGATTGGGGATAAAATATTTGAGGGAGGTCTGTTTAAAATTACCACTACGGTTTTTAGTGAAAATACTTTAATTCCGTCAAAATACACTTGCGATGGAGATAATATTAGTCCTTCGCTTGAAATATCGGGCGTGTCTGAATTGGCGAAATCTTTGGTGTTAATAGTTGATGATCCGGACGCTCCATCTGGTCTCTGGACACATTGGATTGTTTGGAATATTGATCCAAAACTTAAAAAAATTGCCGAAAGGGCACAAAATATCGGGGTTGAAGGAGTCGGTTCTTCAGGGAAAATAGGATATGACGGTCCGTGTCCGCCAAGCGGAACTCATCGTTACTTTTTTAAACTTTACGCTCTTGATACCGAGTTAAATCTTGAGCCAAATTCAAAAGTTTACGATTTAAATTTAGCGATGGATAAGCATATTGTTGGTTTAGCTGAATTTATCGGATTGTATTCAAGAAAAAAATAAATGAACAGCCATATAAAAATTAAAGTTTTTCCGGATCAGTCAAACGAAGAAGTGATTAAAAACGATGACGGTTCTTATGATGTATACTTAAGAGAGCCGGCTCAAAGAGGTATGGCGAATAGACGATTACTTACAGTTCTTTCGGAAAGTATTTTTCCAAAACCAAAACAGATTAAAATAGTGAGTGGCCACACTTCCCATTCTAAAATTATTGAGGTCGGGTATTAGGGAAGTGCTTAAATTTTAAAAATAAAGTATAATATTATAAATTAATTTATAAAAAATGAATCGAAAAATAAAAACCACAAATATCATTGTTGATTCAGGAGTCGAGGATTATTTAGATAAGCGTTTGGAGGCAGTCGAAAAACTTATAGATGTTAATGACCCGACGCTTTTGGTTGAAATCGAGCTTGCAAAGACTACAAAACATCATCAGACCGGCGATATTTTCCGGGCGGAAATAAATTTAACTATAAACGGCAATCAATTTAGGGCTGAGGCGGAAGAGATTGATTTAAATAAGGCGATCGATATGATGAAAGACGAACTTTTGAATGAACTCCGTTCTTACAAAGGTAAACGTCACTCTATCGTAAAGAGAAGTGGCGCAAAAATAAAAGCATTGTTAAAAAGATTTTATAAATAATTTTTAATATGATCTCAATATGAACTTTTACGAAAAACACAACACTGCAATAATAATAGTTGTTTGTCTGGTTGCTCTTTCCGTTGGGGTAATTTATTTGGGAAATAAAAGTATTCAAAACAGAGATGTATTAGCAAGTATGGCTATAAAGAATTCTGCAGAAAGTTTTAGTGGGGCGACTATTGTTACAAATTACGGAACAATCAATATTTCCTTTTTCCCTCAAAAAGCTCCAAATACCGTCAATAATTTTGTAAAACTTGTAAGTAAAAATTTTTACAACGGGACAAAATTTCATCGAGTCATAAAAGATTTTATGATTCAAGGTGGAGATCCGAATTCAAAGAGTGATGATAAAAGTTCTTATGGTATGGGTGGACCAGGTTATAAATTTAACGACGAAATAAATGATACCCCTATGGTTCAAGGGATTGTGGCAATGGCTAATTCCGGTCCGAATACTAATGGGAGTCAATTTTTTATTATTACCGCCCCATCTACTCCTTGGCTTCAAGGTGGTTATACCGCTTTTGCTAAAGTGACTGATGGTATGGATGTTGCGCTTCAAATCAGCAAAATTGCGACTGATAAAAACGATGTGCCGATCGATCCTGTTATTGTTGAAAACATAACATTACAATAATTTATTGGAAGCGGAGAGAATTCCCTGTCCGTTTGAGGAGGAGATTAATTTCCTTCTCAATTTGTAATCTCCTCAAAAACCCAAAGCGCCGATCGCTCCTTTAGCGACATTGGAGATAAATATACCGATGTTTCGGAAGAAATTAGCAATTCTC
>JAKAHN010000027.1 GCA_021814895.1 bacterium | reverse complement strand
AAACGAAAATCATTGCCGAAAAACTTTTCGCCAGCAACTTCAAACGACCTTAAAACTTCGCAATGCAGACTTGTCGCTCTTTTAAAATCAAGCAGTTGGCGGGAAACTTCCGAGATTTTTATCACCCTTTCTTTTTCTTTTTTCTTGAAAATTTCAGATTCAATGACGGCCGCGTCTTCTTTCAAGCCTTCTATCCGATGAAGTAAGTCGTCGTAAATTCTGGTAATCATTGCAAAGAATATAAAACCGGCGTGTTTACCCATTGAACCTTTTTCCAAAATAGATTCAACCTCAAATGTTTTAGAAAAAGAAATCAAAGCATCCACTTCTCCATAGCGAGTTGTGATGATAAAATCTTTCCCAATGACAAAATCAACCTCTTGGTCGTTAATCGTGTCAATATCTTTTCTGTTTGAAGGAAAGTGGAGAATTAAGTAAATCAAATCGTCATATAAATCAACTTTAGCCCTTAAGGTCGGGATGGCGAGTTCATGAGTTACCAAAGGATGGATGCGGTATTCGGAGGCAATTTGTCTGATTTCTTCATTTGTCGGGGAATTAAGGTCGATCCAAACAAGAGAACTGGTTTTATATTTCTGAATCATTTATCCGAAAAAAATATCTATTAAAAAAATTAATTTAAGCTTTATTGTTTTAAGAAAGCGACCAATTAATTATACACCATATTTTTTTTGGAAGCGATAAATTTTTTAGTTTGACCCGAACTTTATTTCTTGAGATAATACCTGAAACAATGAAATCAAAAGCCCTTAGTCGCATAATAATGATCGTAATCGCCTTAATTATTCTGGGCGGTTCATTTTTTGTAGGGTTTAGATATGGCCAAGATAAGACATCGACGACAAAAAGTGTCGTTGATTTGACAGGGCAAGAAGAGGGGAAAAATCAAGCTGTGGATTTTTCCGCTTTCTGGAAAGTTTGGAATACGCTCGATGAAAAATTTGTCTCAAAGAGCACTACGACTGTGTCCACGGAAGATAAGGTGTACGGCGCGATTGAGGGGTTGACCGCCTCTCTGGGAGATCCATTTACCGTTTTTTTCCCGCCTGAAGAAAATAAAATGTTTACAAACGAAATAGCAGGCAGTTTTGACGGTATCGGCGTGGAAATTGGCAATAAAGACGGATCATTAGTTGTTATTGCTCCGCTAAAAGATACGCCTGGATACAGAGCTGGACTTGAACCCGGTGATAAAATTATTCAAATTGACGATACATCATCGATCAATATGAATGCTGATTTGGCTGTTAAAATGATTCGCGGACAAAAAGGAACACCTGTTCGTCTGACAATCGTTCGAGCTGGCAAGTCGGCGCCCTTTGAAGTGAAAATTATTAGAGATACTATCCAAATTCCAACCATTGATACCAAGCTGACATTTCCAACATCAAACTCCGCTTCAAGTACTGACAATAATGGACTTGGTTTGCGAGCTGATGGGATTTTTGTCATAAGTCTATATAATTTTTCCGAACCGTCAGCGGATTTGTTCAGAAACGCTCTAAGACAATTTATTTTGACTGGGGGAGATAAATTAATCTTGGATTTAAGAGGTAACCCCGGAGGATATTTGGAGGCGGCAATCGATATGGCAAGTTGGTTTTTACCGGCGGGGAAAGTTGTTGTCCGCGAAAATTTTGGCGATAAAAAGCCGGAAGAGGTGGGCAGAAGCCGCGGTTACAATGTATTCAATAAAAATTTGAAAATGATCATTTTAGTTAATGGCGGTTCGGCTTCAGCTTCTGAAATTTTAGCGGGCGCCTTACAAGAACAAGGAATAGCGAAATTAGTCGGTACAAAAACTTACGGTAAAGGTTCTGTTCAAGAATTAGTTGCGATTACACCCGACACTTCTTTGAAGGTTACAATTGCCAAGTGGTTTACTCCTAACGGCAGGTCGATTTCTGATGGCGGATTAACACCAGATTATATTATTGAAATGACAGATAAAGACCGGGCTGCCGGGAAAGACCCTCAGATGGATAAAGCGATAAAACTGTTAAACCAAATGTAGGCCATTTTTTGATCGGGTTGTGTTTTTTGCCAAATTAGAGTAAGGTATATCAATTAAGATTAAATATTTGTTAAATATGAAAGTTATATTATTAAGCGATGTGCCAAAATTAGGCAAGAAAAATGATATAAAAAACGTATCTGACGGATACGCCCTTAATTTTCTTATTCCTCAAGGGTTGGTTGAAACAGCGACACCTAAGGCTATAAAGCGGGTTGAAATTATAAAAAAACAAGAAGCGGATCAAAGAAAAGTCCGTCAGGATCTTCTTCTTAAAAATTTCGGCGATTTGAAAGGAATTAGAGTAGAGATGGAAAAAACAGCCAATGAAAAAGGTCATCTGTTTGCCGCCATTCATCAGAATGAAATTGTTTCTATCATAAAAAATCAAACTCACCTAGATGTGGAGCCCGAGTTCATAGTTTTAACTGAACCGATTAAAACAGTTGGTGAACACGAGATTGAAGTAAAAATCGAAGATCGCGCCGTCACTTTCACACTGGTTATAAAAGGATTACCAGAGGAACACCACAAGAAAAACAAGTAATAACTAATATAAACTCAATACAAAAAATCCACGATATGCCGTGGATTTTTTGTTATAAGTGATTTGTTATGTGGGATGAGTTACTTAACCGATACTTGCTTTCTTACAATTTTCTGTCCGTTGAATCTGGTTTTTCTTTTGTCTTTGTATTCAACCACTCCTTCTTTCATCGCGAAAATTGAATAGTTTTTACCCATACCGACATTATTACCCGGCAAGTATTTTGTGCCTCGTTGAGTTAAAATAATATCGCCGGTTTTGGCTTTTTGACCGCCGGAAATTTTCACCCCGATATATTGCGGGCTTTGCGATGAAGTATTTTTTGACGAACCTCCTGCTTTTTTATGCGCCATAGAAAATTAGCTGTTAGCTGATAGCTTGTAGAGAATTCGTTTTGGCTGAAAAGCCTATAAACTACAAGCTTAGAAGCTGTTATGTTATTATAATGATTATGACAATACACGAAATTGTCGATAAATGCAAGTCTGACAGGTTTTTTATAACAGCTGTGATTATTTTGGTCGGGATTAGCGCTTTTGGTTTAGGCCGATTATCAAAAATAAATTCAGAAAGAAGGGGAATTTCAATAGAAGCGCCGAGTCAGACTACGGGCGTTGCAGACGTCAAAAATAAGGAAGTAGATGGCGTTTTTGAGGCGTTTAATAATAAAAATGGCGCTTCAGTGGTGTCCGCTTCGCAAAATAGCGGGCAAGTAGTTGCGTCAAAAAACGGAACAAAGTACTATTTCCCTTGGTGCGGAGGGGTAAAAAATATATCAGAAAAAAACTTAATTTATTTCCCCTCAATTGAGAAGGCGAGATTAGCCGGATATACTCCGGCGGCAAATTGCAAAGGTCTTGAGTAGGTTAACAGATAAAAAAATGGAAAATGAGAAAATAAAAAATAATGCAAATGATTTGAGTTTGAATAATTTAATTCAAGGATTAGGTTTGTCACTTATAGCGGCGGGTGTTGTCAGTATCTTAAATTCTTTTTGGAGCGGACTTTTTGCGATTATTATTGGACTTTATTTAATTTCAAGAATGAACAAACATGTTCAAGATTTAGCTATAGATTCTCTTGAACGTATAAAAAACAAACATCCGCAAAAAGTAAACTGGATAGGCAGAATAGAATGGTTCTATATAAAAATAATGCAATGGAAAATAGTAAACGTTGAAAATAATCAAAATAAAGATAATTTGACTGAGAAAAGTTTAAAATGAATAATGAAAAGAAACAAAAAGGAAGGGTGCGGAGGTTTTTTGAGCAAATTTTAGGTTGGAGTTGTTTATTCTTAGGTATAATCGGACTTTTTCTACCATTCCTCCAGGGAGTAGTTTTGATTTTAATGGGTGTACTATTCTTATCAGCCAGTTATCCTTCATTGAAGATCTGGATTGAAAAAGAGTTTAAAAAAGGCGAAACCAGGCATCCAAGAGTAAGAGATTTTTTGAAAGGTGTAGAAAAGGTGTACTTGAAGCTGGTTTCAGTATTCGAGATCAGGTAATTACCATTTCTGTTTGCGCGTTTAGCTCAGTGGTAGAGCGTTCCGTTCACATCGGAAAGGTCGTAGGTTCGATCCCTACAACGCGCACCATAATCAAGCAAATTTAGACGTGCATTAGGAAGAGTCTGTAACTAAAGATGGTAAATTTTTGATATAATTTTCTTATGAATAAGAAAGGAATTTCATCAGGAGTAGTTCATAAAATACCGGCAGATTTGGAAAAGGCAATTGTTTCTATTAAAAAAGCGGAAATTACTTGGGAAGATATTACACCGCTTGCGCGCAACGAGTGGATCTGTTGGGTTGAATCGGCTAAAAAAACAGAAACGCGAGAACATAGAATAAAAAGAGTGCGTAACGAATTAATTGAAGGAAAACGTCGGCCGTGCTGTTGGCCCGGCTGTATTCATCGTTGAATAATTTTCATAGAAAAATGATTTTTTTTATTTATGATTTTCGTGACACTGTTACTTTTATCAACGCCATTAATTGTTCCTTATAGAAAAAATCACATATTAATTGACGCCCATCAATCATAATCAGTTATACACGTGAATAGTATTGAACCTGTTAAAAAACAAAGTCAGTAAACATTTTAAATTATGGCGATGCGATGTTTGATAGGGGAGTTAAGTTGGCAATCGAAAATGGCGCTGACCCACTCGCGATAATCTCAAACGCCACAGATAGCCTGTTAAAAAATTCTGATATTGTAGCCTTAATCTTGAGGGTCTTATTACCAATTCAACCAATTGTCAAAAAAGAAGTATTCTTTTAAGTCTAATCCATTAATTACCGATTACTTATCTGCCTACCATATTAATCTCGCTAATCTCTCAAATAATTATTCGTTTGATTGCTATGAATAATGTGGCAAATAATTCTATTAAATTTAAAATTAATGATCAACCATATCTCTTTTTGATAGATGAAGTGGAAAAATTTTGCGATAATTATTTAAAGAATTATCAAAACTTATTACTAACGGTGTGCACCTATTAGGCTGGTCAACTAAGCTTTTTTTTGTTAAATTAGTTATGTGATATATGGAAATTGGGTAGAGAAGTAATGTAGAGGTCGCCCGCTCAAATTTTTATACCGGGATGTAATATAGTGGTCGTATACACCCTTCGGGAGGGTGAGGCCCGAGTTCGATTCTCGGCATCCCGATACGACAAAAATTTGAGCGGGCGGGGGACTCGAAGTTTTTTTTGTTTAGACAATAAGTTTTTATAAATTTGATAAAAATTTAAAAAACCATATGAGTTATCAAAGAATCCAATCTTACTTTTTCCTTACATTTTTAGTCGGCATTTTCGGGATCTTGGTATATTTGTTTATGCCTTATATTGAAGGACTTGTCATAGCTTTGACTCTGGCCGTTATTTTTTGGCCAATTTACACTAGAATTGTTAATTTTTTAAACGGCAGAAAAACCCTGTCTTCTGTTATAACGGTTGCCCTTATTACATTTGTGATAATTACCCCCTTCGCTTTTATTGCTTCTCAAGCGACAATTGAGGTGAGAAATGTATATAAAGAAATCGTAACGGGAGACAACACAATCGGGGTACATGCTTTGGAAAATTTGCAAAATATGATTTCGAAATTTACAATGACAAAAGATGTTAGTTTGATTTCCATCGTGGAAGCCGGTTCAAATTGGATAGCTAGCAATCTCGGCTCTATATTTTCAAGCGCCACCTCTCTGTTTATTAATCTTCTAATCAGTATTATCGCTTTATTTTATATTTTTAAAAACGGAGAAGAATTGAAAAATGTGGCAATAAGAATTAGCCCACTTGCCGATAAATACGACCGACAAATAATAGACAAACTTGGTCTCGCGATAAATTCGGTAATAAGAGGAGCGATTATGGTGGCCATCATTCAAGGCGCTCTTACCGGCTTCGGTTTTTTCATTTTTGGCGTACCAAACCCCACTCTTTGGGGAAGTTTGACTGTTCTGGCTGCCCTTATACCGACGTTCGGCACATCTATCATTATCGTTCCAGCTATTCTTTATCTAGTTGTAACAGGTCAATCCGCCTCGGCTGTAGGTCTTTTAATTTGGGGTAGCGTTGCTGTTGGTCTGATTGATAATTTACTCGGCCCGCAACTGATGAAAAGGGGAATGGTTCTAAATCCATTTCTAATACTTTTGAGCGTTCTTGGAGGCGTAACAGCCTTTGGACCAATCGGTTTTATTATAGGCCCTATGATTCTCAGTATTTTTATCGTTCTTTTGGATATATACAAAAAGGAGTTCAGGGAATATTTGGAAAAACAAGTTTAATATTGTAAATATGATTAATCCGGAATTTGTTGAATTTAATACAAGCGATGGGCTTTCGCTCCCTGGACTTTTGTATAAGACCACTGGGGAAACGGCTGTTATAAACTTGCACGGCAACGGCTCATCGTCGGTATTTTATTCTGGCAAAAAAAACCAAATCTTTGCCGAGACATTGGCTAAAAAAGACATTTCCATTTTCTATTTCAATAATCGTGGCGCCCATATTATAAAAAGGCTGACAGTTAAAATTGGTAACAAAGAAAAGCGCGAACGATTTGGAATGGCTTATGAAAAAATAAAAGATTGCGTCAAAGATATTGACGGAGCGGTTGCGTACTTAAAAAAACGCGGTTATAGAAAATTTTATTTAATGGGACACTCTACCGGCGCCAACAAAATTTGCGTTTATGATTTCTACAAACCAAAAAACGTTTTCGAGAAATATATCATTCTTTCCGGAGGAGACGATACTGGCATATATTATGATTTCCTAGGTAAAAACAAGTTTTGGAAAATATTGTTGGAATCGAAAAGAAAAATCAAAACCGGCCATGGTGGAGAAATTATCAAAGATTTATTACCAGACTTTGTATTTTCATACACCGGATTTTTTGATATCGCCAATCCTGACGGAGATTACAATATTTTTCCGTTTTACGAAATTCTGCGTAAGGTTTCGCTATCAAAAAAACCCCTTCTTCGTCATTTCAAATCAATCAAAAAACCCTCATTGGTAATTTATGGCGATAAAGACGAATACTGTTATGGTGATGTGTTCAAAATTGTCGGAATATTAAGCGCTCATAATCCGAATTTAGATTATAAAATAATAAAAGACGCCGATCATGGTTACGGTGGACACTGGCGCGAACTGGCTGAAACTATCACCAAATGGTTTTGCTGGTAGAATATTATATCCAATCTTAGAAAAATCTGGCATAAAATTTATATCTTTAAACGCTGACGAAATGATAAAAATATAGAATGAATAATTATACAGGTACAACAATTCTATATAATTCTAGAATAAAACATATTTTATTATTTAATTCATAAAACATAATTTATGATTATCGTAGACGTAGAATCATCGGGAGTGGATCCAAATAAAGACTCGCTTGTTTCAGTCGGCGCGATTGATTTTGACAATCCGGAAAATCGTTTTTACGAAGAGTGCCGGATTTGGGACGGCGCCCACATTGAAGACGAAGCGCTGGCTGTAAACGGATTCACCCGCGGACAAATTACCGACCAGAAAAAACAAACCGATAGGGAATTGGTGGGAAAATTCTTGAAATGGATGGAAACTTGCCAA
>JAKAHN010000026.1 GCA_021814895.1 bacterium | reverse complement strand
AATTCTCAACATTCGGAATCGACAGAAGCTTTTGACACGGCGTCATTGTCTCCTCGTAGATCTTTTTCTTCTTACCGTCATCGCTCATGATCGTCGTCGGATACGCACACATACGATGAAAGTTTAGAAACTCGTTGAAAAAGTCTCGGAAGAATGCCCGGATCTTTCTTGCTTCGAATTTTGGCAGGTGCCAGCGACCCATATGTCTCCGGACAACCGACCCATTCTTGCATTCGATGAGAGCATTGTCATTGCATCTTCCTGATCTCGACTTTGTCTGTTCAATGAATTGTTTCTGTAGAACTTCACTTACGCTTCCATTGATGTTTTCTCCTCCGTTGTCGGAGTGAAAACCAATGACAATGAATGGAAAAAGTTTCAGTGCTTGTTCAACCACATATGCCATGGATCCTTCGGTGATCGACTCGACGCAGAATAGTATCTCCCACTGAGTCACTTCATCTACCAGATTGACGTGGTAGACACCTTTCACACCGTCCAGATCGCCCTGATGCACCGTATCTGCCCTTATGTAGCCTGGTTTTCCGTCAGATTGAGGTTTTTTCCGTATACCGATCGAACGATTCACTGATATCGTTCTACCAACAGTAATCGACTTTTCTTTGTAGGCATCGGAACCTCTCAATCGGTAGAAATGTCCGTGAGATATTTTAGCTAACCGTTCGTATTCTTTCTTACCATACAATTCGAATTCATCTTTAAATACTTTTCTCATGGCATTTCCAGACATCCGTCTGTAGGCGTTGTCGGCTAGAGCGAGAAGTTCGGCATCTTCCTTGGTGTATATCCTTTTGAAACGATTCTTCTTTTTACCCTTGCCATATTTCAATGTGCCGTTCTTTTTCTTCTCTCTGATCAGTCGAGTGATCTGCGATCTTGAGTAGGTCGTGTATGTTCGGATGTACTTTCTAACTGATATCTTCTCCTTCTTAGACAACCTCCTCCTACCTTTTCTATGGTAGCCGAATCGATCTAATATCTGATTGACCCATGTGTATGCTTTTTCGTGCGACTCGAATGAAAAAATCGGAGTGGTTATGATCGCAATATTTTCCTCGACTTGACTCAAACTTACTATATGTGAATCGTTCATGATGATGTTCATATTCCACCAATCATGCGCTATCCACAGTTTCAGGGAAGCTTACCACTCTTCGGGCTCATTCCCCTGGGAACTTGGAGCCATTTGAGGCTCATTATGTATGGGAGGAGACTAGTAAATATCAGCTTGTTTGTTATAATAAGTTATATGTTAAGCATTTTCCCCGCATTATTAACTTATAAACTTATAGCTCCCCTAATCTTACGGCTTACTCTTGGCTCGATTTTTGTGAATTTCGGCTGGACAAAACTCGGCAGGCAAAAAGCCGGCAAAATTGTCTTCTTTGAAAAAATAAATTTGAAACCTGGGATTTTTTACGTATGGCTTATCGCTATCGTTGAAATTATCGCCGGATTGCTTCTTATTGCCGGATTATTTACTCAAATCGCAGCGCTGGTCTCCGGAATAATTCTGTTAATCGCCATTTTTCTAAAAAGAAAACAGCCCTTATCTTTTGAAAGCAGTCTCTGCCTTCTGATTGTTTGTTTGGTTATCGCCCTTTCTCTTATGTTCACCGGTCCGGGCTTTTTGGCTTTTGATTTGCCACTTTAATTGACTTGTATAACAAATGGCTGAGTAACTTATAACCAGAAAACAAAGGCTGGCATATTTTTAGTTAAAAAATTTGGAAAAGAAAAAACCCCAAGCTAAGAAGCTAGGAGCTTTCTGTGGCGTCTCTCTTCAAAATAGCTATATGCCAAAAGAACTAATAGCGAGCCGACAGCCAAACTCGCGGAGACAAAGATGTAGGTCTTGAGCTGGCCTATCAGCGCGCCCCTTAAAAAGTATGTGGCCGGAACCCCCAAAATGGCTCCGAAACAACAAAAAGGCAAGGCACCGAGAACAAATATCACTATGCAGAAAAGGGTTTCTTTCATTTTGTGCTCCTCTTAAACTGCCAATAGCATACATTATTTTTTTATATTTTCAATTGAAAGCGCGCTGAACTGGACTTTTTGGCCTTTTTTCTGCTATATTTTACCTGTCATTTTTTTGTTATTGGTAATAAGTGATTAGTGGTGAGTTAATTATCCCGCCCGTAGCTGTTTTGGTAAATCGATAGCTCAAACAGGTTTTGGTAATAATTTTGAAAATAAAATAACTTTAACCGCCCGTAGCTCAGTTGGTAGAGCAGCTCCCTTTTAAGGAGAGGGTCGAGGGTTCGATTCCCCCCGGGCGGATAACGTAACGAAGGGAAGTTATTCGACCGAGAAAGCGCGGGGCGCTTTCGTGTGGGAATCAAAGCCCGATTGAGCATCCGCCACGGTAAGTGGTATTCAATCTGATATACGCTGTGACTCAAGCTTCGAATTCTCATGTTTAAAGCCTGCCGCGAAAAGGCGCGGTAGGTGTAAGGTTCGATTCATCCCCGTGCTCCCGGTGGAGAGGGAGTCGCACGGGGTTTCCTCGTAATTAAAAAGGTTGTGAGACCCTCACAACCTATCAATTGTTTTCGCTAAAAAGTTCGGCCTTTACTAACGGGCTTTTCAAAACTTCCACATACCTTGGCTCAAAAAGCCAGGTCCCCTTGTCGCTAGTTGGATACCCAATTGAATTCCAATATTGAACAGCCCTTGGCGCTACTTTAGCCAAAACTGCAATGGCGTGTACCTGCAAAACGACAAATGCAGTCAAAAAACTACCGGGGCTCTTTGGCAACGCACACGGGTCGTAATACAAACAAGGAAGTTCGCACCCGACCCACCTTTTCCTTACCCATAAAGGAGCAGGGCCGCCACTAGGCGCCGAGGTAACCTTGATTAAGCCAAGATTATTGTCCTTAGGGTCAATAACAGCATTCATTTAACCTCCGTTCACAATTCTGAAATTAAGATACTCTACTAACTTCACTTTTTCAAGTAATGTGAAAATTCCCGCAAAATTACTAGTTTAAAAAAATTTTCCTCACGCATTAGCTACAAATCCAAAATAAATTTCTCCAGCGCTGTTTCCAGTTCGTGTTCGCCACGGTGCGAATCGTGATAAATTGAAACCAATTTATTGCTTATATTTTTTAATTCATCAGACTTCCAATTACGCAAGGCAGACCTTGCTTTTGTCCAAGAAAATGGTTTGAGGCCGGCTTCGACTGGAGTTTTGGTTATTTCAACAGAACGCATCGCTTTTATCTGCCAAAACAAAGTTCCATGCAACTCTTCGGCAACAATCCCCTCCCGAATGGCTTCGTTGTATAAAACCCATAATCTTTCTTTATTTCTCTGTCCCAGCGCGTCAGCTAATAAAAAAGAATTGAATCTTTCTTTTTTCTCAACTTTTTTAAATTCCTGAACCTTAACAGAATGTTTTTCAAAGACTTTCATCAAATCCGCCTTTAAAGATTCTTCCAAAAAAACAAAAACGTTTTCCGATTTCGCGATTATTGACAATTTTTCTTTAATGATTCCCGCATTACCTGCGTCAGCGCAAACTCTATCGGAAAAAACAATAAATTTTCTCTCAAATAATCCTTGGCTTTCTGACAATTCTTCAATCTTCGCTTCGCTAACCCCACCCTCTTCCAAATTTACCAGTGTCGCACCTGGCTTTTTCTTTTTCAAAGACTCCAAAATCTCCCGCGCTTTCGCCCGTGCCTTTTGCCGGTCATTTCCGTAGATAAGATATAACATAGATTTAAGAATAGTGCGTTATGTAAAAATTGACAATTAAAAAAATTCTAATCTTGCATTTTTTCATCTAATTTTTTCATAATTCCTAATTCATTATTCTTTATTCAGTTTTTTCATCTCCCCCCAATTCTCCCCAACCGAAACATCGGCGGCAATCGGCACACCGCCAGTTTCAACTGAAGTTAAAACGCCCTCCATAATTTTTTTAATTTCCGGGGCGACCTTATCAACCGCCTTTTTATCCATTTCATAAACAAGCTCATCGTGAACTTGGAGCACTAAAAATACTCCGCCGTCAAATTTTTGTTTGGTTAGCCATTCATTTGCCCGAATCATCGCCAGCTTAATAATATCAGCTTCCGTACCCTGAATCGGCGCGTTGATAGCCATCCGCTCGGCTGATGCTCTTATAAACGGCAGACGCGAGTTTATCCCCTCAAAATAACGTCTGCGGCCGAAAAAAGTTTCGGTATAACCTCTTTTCGCCGTTTCTTTTTTAACATTATCCAAATATTCCGCCAAACCGGAAAAAGTTTTGAAATAATCATCATAAAACTTCTGAGCTTCGGCGCGAATAACAGGCGCTTCTCCAGGAACGCTCAGAGCTTTCTGCAAAGCGTTTACGCCCATTCCATACATTACGCCGAAATTTATTACCTTTGCTCTCCGGCGCATATCTTTATCAACCCGCTCCGCCGGCACGCCAAAAACCGCCGCCGCAACCGCCGTGTGAACATCTTTGCCTTCCCTGAAAATTCTTATCATCTCCTTGTCGCCCGATAAAAAGGCGGCAATTCTAAGTTCTATCTGCGAATAATCAAAGGAAACCAAAACATTCCCTTTCTCCGCCACAAAAGCGTTTCTGATCCGCAAACCGAGTTCCGAATGATTCGGAATATTCTGTAAATTCGGACTCTCCGACGCCATTCGGCCGGTTGTTGTTCCGGCTGATAAAAACTTGGCGTGCAAACGCCTGTCAGCCCCGACCATCGGCACCAAATTGTCAATATAAGTGGAAAGTAGTTTCGCCAATTCGCGATACTGGAGAATAAGCTGGATAATGGGATGAACATCCGCAAGTTTCGCCAGCTCCGATTCTTTCGTTGAGAGTGCTCCTGTCCCCGTTTTTTTCTGATTCTTAGCCTTTAACCCCAGCTTTACAAACAAAATCTGACCGAGTTGTTTCGGCGAAGCAATATTAAACTTCTCATCGGCCATCTCCCAAATTTTTTCTTCCAAATTTTTCAAAGAAATCCTGTACTCCTTGCCCAGTTCCGTAAGATATTCGGTGTCCACCGCGGCTCCTTTCGCGTTCATTTTTTCAATCACTGGAATAAGCGGTTTTTCAATGGTTTCAAAAACCTTATCCAATCCCTGTTTTTTCAACTCGTCTGACAAATAAGCATCGGCGTCCGCCGGCGTTTCTTTTTTAGTGTAAGCGGAAACATCATCCCAATTCGGATTGGTAATTGATGAATTCAAAAGCCATAACATTATTGGCAAACTAGCTGTTAGCTTTAAACTATTAGCTGTCAATAGAGGTAGGCCTGAATTTTCTTGCCCTTTTAAATTTTCATCCGAAAATTTATCAGGTGCGACAAAATTCAGACCCGATTGCACTATCTCTCCTTTTTCTTTTTTGTTATCAGTAGTTTGTGATGAGTTATTGGTGAGAGATTGCCTCAATCGCACCCCCATCGTTCGAAATTCCAAATCGGCAAAAAAGCTTTCTGCGTTTTTCAAATCAATCGTTTCCGACCACAGCTTTTCCGGCAAATGAAAATCAATAGGCGCATCCCGACGGATTGACGCTAAAATCTTACTGAATTCCGCCTCTTCTTTATTGTCTCTCAAAAGTTTTATTATCCTTTCCTTGATACCGGCTTCCAAAAATTCTTCGTCGCCAGAATTGAGAGTTTTGTAAATATCCTCTATTGTCCCGAATTTTTGAATGAGTATGGAAGCGGTTTTCTCGCCAATCCCTTTAATTCCGATAATGTTATCAGACGGGTCTCCGCGCAGGCCTTTATAATCGGGTAAAAGTTTTGGATGAAAACCGAATCTTTTAACTACCGCATCCTCATCATACAAAATCGTATCTTGAATGCCTTTTTTCAAAGTATAAACTTGAACTTTTTTATCATCAACAAGCTGAAGGGTGTCCATATCGCCCGAAGCGATTATAATATCAACGTTTAACTTGGAATTTCTTACATTTAACATCTCAACTATTGTGCCGAGAATATCATCCGCTTCAAAACCTTCTTTATCGTAAATTGGAATGGAAAGGGCCGAAAGTAAATCACGAGAGCGCTTCAGTTGGGCAATCAATTCTTCGTCCGCTTTCGCTCGGCCGGCTTTGTAATCTTTGTAAACTTCGTGCCGATAGGTCGGCTTCGGCAAGTCGTAAGCGGCAATAATCCAATCAGGATTCAAATCGTTCACAATCTTCAAAATCATCGCCGTCAAGCCGTAAAGCGCTCCTGTCGGTTCGCCTTTTGACGAAGCGAAATCCGGCAAAGCGTGATACGCCCGATGAATAATGGCGTGAGCATCAAGCAGAATGAGTCGTTTTTTGGCCTTAAGATTCATGATTAATGATTTAATAATACAACTTAAGTATAACGCGAGAATAGACAAGCTTCTATAGCCTCAAAACTCCTATTTTTTCAAGCATTACTTCACAAAACCCTGAAAGACCTTAATGAAAACGCTTATCGTTATAAACCAAATTACTTGGCCATAATTGACCACAAATCACAATGTCCCTATAGGGACATTGTGATTTGTGGTAATAATATTTGTAACCCGTAGGTGGTGTGAGAAAAATGAACTACCTTGCAACAGAGCTACGAGAAGTTGAAAGATTAAAAAATTATTTAAGACCAAATAGATCTTTTATCGGCTTATCGTTCTCAATCTTTTCAACAATTAAATAGAGCAGATCCTTCCCTATTTTAAAGTCTGCTTTGAGAAGGGTCATCAAATCTTCACAGTCATACGGAAAAATCCAAACACTATCCTGCAGTCGTCTGAATCCCAAAGCTAAAACTGTCCTTCTTATTCTAGAGCGTAAACTTCTTCTTTCCTCCTTTATATCAAAAATAATGACTCGCCATTTTTCATCCCATCTTTTGGGAATTTTTATTTTATATTCACTTGCTTCCAATTTAGCAAGTTCTTCTTTACCAAGCCGAGTAAGTTTTAAAAAACCTCTGCCATCGTACTCGATAAGTCCTTTATCGACCAATCTACGCCTTGCCGTATCAACCGCTAATCGTTGATATAGACTTTTTCTCTTTTTACCTTGGAGTTGCTCAATAGCCGGCAACACAGCTGGGGCAATTGCGGCCACACTCAAAACGCCAGCCAGCGCAACAGCCCCCAAGACCGCCTTTTTAATCGTTGCGTTTCTTTTATTTATCTTAGCCTCGTTTTCAAGTTTTCCCATAAAATAGCCGGGTTTAATAAAATATTATTTTTTTCTTAATTATTAGGCATCGATTTAGAGTGTTTTTAATTTTTGAATTATAAATATTATACCACAAATCAATATGTCGCTATAGCGACATATTGATTTGTGGTTGTGAGAAATTGTTTTTGATTCCGAAATATGAATACGGTTAAAAATATGAATGCGGTTAAAGTTATGTGAAATAATCCACGATACCTTTGTATCAGTTCGCGTTTAACGAAATCCTTCTGGTATTTTCGTCAATAAATTCAAAATTGATTTTTTGGGCATCGGCGGGGATAACTTCGCTGACGTTTCCCGCCCATTCAATTAAAATAAGATTTTGTCGGTCGGAAATCATCTCATCCCAACCAAGCTTCAAAAGCTCTTCCCCGCTTTTCAGACGATAAGCGTCTATGTGAATTAACAGCTTATAACCGTTAACATTTAACTTATAACTTTTAATAAAAACGAATGTCGGGCTGGTTATTTTTTCTTTCACGCTAA
>JAKAHN010000025.1 GCA_021814895.1 bacterium | reverse complement strand
TTCTTTGGGGTTGCCGAGCGAAGCGAGGCAGTGGCGGGGCTTTCATTCATCACGAATTTTTGATAAAGTAAGTTCGAGCGAAGTCATAAAGATACTCCAGAATCCGCGTGGGCTTCGCTTTCGGATTTCGGCGGGGCGGGCTAAAAATAATTACTTATATCCTTTTGCTTGAATTAAGAACAACTTTGAGTATTCACCGCCTAGTGTCATTAGTTCTTCGTGAGAGCCACTTTCCACAATCTTGCCGTGGTCTATAACAACAATTTTATTTGCGTTGCGTACAGTAGAAAATCGGTGAGAAACCAAAATGAGTGTTTTATTTTTATACTGCTTCTCCAAATTGTTGAAAATCTCATATTCGGCTTCAGGATCAATTGCGCTTGTCGGCTCGTCTAAAATCAAAACTGGCGACTCTTCGTAAAATGCTCTAGCTATCGCCAATTTTTGCCATTGTCCACCAGATAATTCCTCGCCGTCTTCAAATTCTTTTCCAAGAATTGTGTCATATTTCTTTGGTAGTTGCTCAATAAATTCTGCTGCGCCAGATTTAATAGCCGCTTCTCTCATTGCGTTTTCATCTTTCTTATCTGGTTCTCCCAAAAAAATATTTTCTCGAACTGTGAAATGATATTTAACAAATTCTTGGAAAAGAGTGCCTAAAAATTTGTACCAGCGAGACAAATCCAAATCTTTGATGTTAATATCATTTATCAATATCTCTCCACCACTTACGTCATAAAATCTGCACAATAATTTTACGATAGTTGTTTTACCGGCACCGTTATGTCCGACCAAGGCAACGCTTTCGCCTGGCTCTATCACAAAAGAAACTCCGTCCAAAACTTTCTGACCTTTTGGATAATTAAAAGATACATTTCGAAATTCAATTTTTGGTGGTTTTATTTCTTCAAGAACCACAGGATTTTTTGCTGCTGGTATCAACGGCGGTAAAGCAAGAAAATCAAAATAATGATTCACATAAAGATTGCTTTCGTAAATTTGAGCAAAGTGTGCCGAAGCATTAGCTGAACGACTTCCTAATTGTTCCAACATACTAATAAGCAAAGTGAAGCTACCAATAGTTAGTGTTCCAGCAATCACTGGAGGCAAGAATTGATATGCCACAAAAAATATAACCACAGCTTCTATAATTGGTGGAATTGTCAAAACACGCAGATATCTATCGAGTGCACCTTTGCTCAATTCAAATAAATATTGCTGAATTTCCTTAAATTTATTTAACAGAGATTCTGATGATTGTGAAATTCTAGTTTCTCTGACCGTCATTGGTTCTTGTAGTAGATAATTCAAATACCAAAGTTTTTTAGCTTGTGGTGCGCCAGAACCCCAAATTGACCACTTTATACCGCCGTATTTTGCTTGGAGGTATAATCTGGGCATTGTAACAACTCCAACTAAAACTGGTATCCACCAACCGTATGGTAAGAGAACTATAAAAGCCACAATGAAAGCAATAATATCAAGGAATAAATATGAAAAACTTCTTAAATAATCGGGTAATTGCCACTGCATTGTATCGCGCGTTTTTGTTATCAAGTCTTGAACTTCCGAATTTTCGAAATGGGCAATATCAAGTTTTGATACTTTTTGCTGAAACTTCCAAGTAATCTCATTTTGAAGTTTATATCTAAAAACATAGTCCAAATAGCTGTTGTTAATTCCCGAATAAATTATGCTATCTAAAAACGTCGCTAAATATTTTCCAGCGAGGACGACCACGATAATTATTGGAACTGTGGTAGCAAAAGAATTTTGTGTTACTTGGAGATAGTCAATTAACAGCTTCAAAACGTAAGCTGAAGCCAAAGGAAACAACGCGCCGATAGCCGTCGTCAAATAATAAAGCGTGGTCAATCTACGATCCATTTTCCATGCAAGACTAAAAAGCCGTTTTGTGTTTTTGGCTACTTGTCTTATTGGAGTTGTAAGTTTTGGCGATTTCATAGACGAATAAATTCATTTTAGCAGTTTTAATCTTTTTTCTCCATAGCCCGCCCCGCCGAAATCCGAAAGCGAAGCCCACGCGGATTCCTCCCCAGACTCCTCCTCCGCGCGGGAAATCAGCCGAGGTAAAGCAAATCCTTTTCCTCCCGCAAAAATAGTTTTGCTTTGCCGAGCCCGTATTGAAGCCCCGCCACACCGCCTGAATACTTGGAAGGCAGAACCCCGAAAGAAAATACCCTTTTATTTTTCAGAAAAAATCGGGCGCGCGCAAAAACAAAAAGCAAGGAGTGTTTTCTTTCGGGGTTGCCGAGCGAAGCGAGGCAGTGGCGGGGCTTTCGTTCATCATGAATTTTTGATAAAGTAAGTTCGAGCGCAGTCGTAAATATACTCCAGAATAAAACTTTCCGATTTTTGCTCAAATGGGGCAAAATTTTCCCTACACTATTTCTTCCGCCGCGTCTTCGCTTTGCCTCTTGACTCAATTGCTTTAGTTTGCTAAAGTAGCGGTGATGTTTGAAGAAATTATTCAACTCAAGGGAAGAGAAAAGGGAACAACAAGTATTATTCTTGTTGGCGTACATGGTGATGAAAAATGCGGAATAGAAGCATTGGAAAAAATTTTACCTATTCTCGAAATTAAACGAGGAATCGTTTTGTTTGGTTATGGAAATCCACGCGCCATCAAGGCAAACAAACGTTATACCGAAGCAAATTTGAATAGAATGTTCATTGATGAAAACTTTACTCCA
This sequence comes from bacterium, assembly GCA_021814895.1. GTDB lineage: Bacteria > Patescibacteriota > Minisyncoccia > Phycocordibacterales > 2-02-FULL-43-11 > 2-02-FULL-43-11. Next base: position 5,267 of record JAKAHN010000025.1, on the reverse strand, counting down.
AAAGAAAAAGAGAGTTATGAATACCAACGCGCTCAATTTCTAAAAAACTACTTGAACAAAGCAGATGCCCTTTTGGATATTCACGCAAGCTCTATTCCCAACAGCAGAGCCTTTATCATTTGTGAGGCCAACGCGGGAGAAATTGTAAAATTTTTTCCAGTCAATCTTGTAGTGTCCGGCTTCGACAGAGTAGAGCCTGGCGGAACGGATTACTACATGAATACCAAAGGAAAAGTTGGAATATGTTTAGAATGCGGCTACATGAAAGATCCACAGACGACAAGAGTGGCCGAAAAAAGTATTTTCGCTTTTCTCAAAGCACGAGGTCATGTAAATAATGATCTCATTCCTGAAAGACAATTGTATATTCAGATGTTTAAAAAGTATTTCGCAAAGACTGATAAATTCACTTTGTCGAAGCCATTTGAAAATTTTGAGGTGGTTGAGGCAAATCAACCTATCGGGATTGATGGGCAAGAGGAAGTAAAAGCACTAAAAAGAAGTCAGATACTTTTTGCTCATAATGGCACAAAAATCGGCGATGAGGTTTTTCTTCTCGGTGAAGAAAAAGAAAGCCTTGTATAGTCTACCAACTATACAAGGCTTTTAAGTTACGCGTAGACGACTTGCAGAACTTTCTCCAACTGGAGACTGAACTGGTCATCCGTCCGGCGGGCCATCGGCCGCACTTCAACGCAGAGGGCATTTCCATAACGCTTGAGCCGGAAATGCCACCAAATACTCCGGAGATAGAGCGGAATATCCGGATCACTGACGTTCTGGTATGGGACGAGATGCACTCCCTGAACAATATCATGTCGAGTGAGAGCGTAGCAGTAGTCTGAAAGCGAATCAAATACCAATGGACCGCCATAGCGATTGGGAAGATACTTTGCAGATGACTCTGCGATGTACTTCTTCCAAACCACGTCTTGGGGGAAGTCCGTCAAAAACGAATCAATCCGCCCTCCAAACTTGTTTAGGATTTCTACCGCTTGCTGTGGAGCAACTGAGATTGTGAACTGAACTGATGACGTTCGCGCAAGCGGAGCAAGCGCGTCTCGTCCGTCCAGTTCCAACCAGATTGCATCTCTCTCATCCGGAATGACCAATAAGTCTTTGTTACTTTTCAGTATCGGCGCAAAGAACGGCACTGCACCGAACCTTTTGGCCGCCTCGTACAGTTGAGCGAGGCATTCTCTGACAACGTCGAGAACACAAGTTTGCGTTGAGGCAATCGTCGAGACTTCCATGTTGTGGCGGCCAAGCTCGTAGAAAACCTTGTTACCATTTTGGTCAACAAGAGTGGTGATCAGATTGCCTTTACGGCAATCCACCTTCCACCTATTTTCGGCTAGCCAGCCCAACATTTGTTGGGACGTTTGTGTCTGAACAGCGTAGCCGTTCTTGTCCACAAACTGGGTTTCGATTTCCGCTCCAACGGTCTGAAGCGTTTGCGATGCGATTCCATCTGTGAAGTAGCTGATGAGTTTCTGCATGACTTCCTCCTGTTTTTAAGGAACTATGTTTGCCGTTTTGTTGTGGGTAAACAAACGAAAACCCCCTCCAATTACGGAGGAGGTTAGCTTCATGCGAGAAAAAAATTACATTAAGACAACCCTCTCCGTGATTGGATAGAACTGTGATGGTGGAGTTTGCTAATAATTGCTCGGTAACCGCCCTCTTTTCCGTTTAGCCATTTTGCAACACGAGCAACAGTGGTAGAGCTTAATCCGGTTTCGTTTTCGATTACCGAATATGGAACTTTGTCGGTCAGCATTTCGGCGGCTTTTAGTCTTTTAGCAAACTCCTCAATTTCTTTTTTGGTCATTAAATCACGCAAAAATCGCCTGGCCTCGTCATCTGTTTTGAGAGCCAAGATTGCTTGGATTAACCTCTTATTTTCCTTGCTTTTCCAGTCCATACCCCCACTTTAGCAAACTAAAGCAATTGAGTCAAGAGGCAAAGCGAAGACGCGGCGGAAGGAAGGATGTGGTAAGGCTTTCCTCGTCCACGGATTTTTGGTAAAGTAAGTTTGAAATGCTTAATTCAAATACCACGTTTATAGCCATATACGCGGGAGCCGGAGGTGATGACGCTAAAGATTGGGCACAGATGCTTCTTTTTATGTACATAAAATATGCGGAAAAACGAAACTGGAAAGCTGAAAAAGTGAGTGATAATACCATTGAAGTAAAGGGAGAGGGATCGTATATCAGATTAAAATCAGAGTCTGGCGTTCATCGTCTTATTCGCATATCTCCTTTTGACGCGAAAAAACTTCGTCACACCTCATTTGCCCTTGTTGAAGTTCTTCCTGAAATTGTGGAGGCTAAACATATTTCCATTCCTGAAAAAGATCTTAAGATTGATTTTTTTCGTTCAGGGGGGCCGGGAGGGCAAAATGTTAACAAGGTTGAAACCGCCGTGCGTGTTGTTCATATTCCCACGGGTATTGTCGTGTCGGCCCAAGCGGAACGTTCCCAAGCCGCAAATAGAGAAAAGGCCATGAGACTTTTAAAGGCGAAACTCGTTTCCCTTATGGAAGAGCGTCACGAAAAAGAAATAGCTAATCTAAAAACTAACGTGAAGCCGGAATGGGGTCATGAAATCAGATCATATGTTTTGCATCCTTACAAACAGGTAAAAGATAACCGTACGGGGAAGAAGATGAGTAATGTTGAGGGGGTTTTAAAGGGAGATTTAGATCTTTTGTGCATATAATTGAGTATGGCGCTTTTTTTTGATACACTATATACATAGGCTTCCTTGAGAACAAGAGAGGCTTTTATACTGATTCATATGATTATTTTTCAAAACGTTTCCAAAGTTTATAACCATAATCTTGTAGCCCTTGATAAGGTAAGCTTTAAAGTCCAACCCGGAGAGTTTGTTTCGGTAGTGGGAAAATCCGGAGCGGGCAAATCTACCGTTGTCCGTCTTTTAATTGGAGAAGAAAAGCCGACAAAGGGTCAGATTTTTTTTGGTTCGTATGAGGTAAATAAACTTAAGTCCGATGAACTTCCTGAATTTAGACGTCATGTGGGCGTCATTTTCCAAGATTTTAGACTTCTCGCGAAGAAAACAGTTTTTGAAAATGTCGCGTTTGCCCTTGAAGTCGCGGGAAGACCTCAAAAGGAGATCAATGAGTTTGTTCCCCAGGTTTTGGAAATGGTAGGATTGAAAGAAAAGACGAATAATTTTCCGACCGAACTTTCAGGAGGGGAGCGTCAGCGCGTCGCGATCGCTCGTGCTATGATAAATAGACCCGATCTTATTATCGCCGATGAACCTACGGGGAATCTTGATCCTTTGAATACCTGGGAAGTCATAAAGATTTTGACGAAAATCAATGAATTGGGAAGCACGGTTATATTAGCGACCCATGACAAAGAAGTTATTAATACCTTGGGCCAACGCGTTGTCACCCTTGAAAACGGGCAAGTCATTCGGGATGAAGCTAATGGAAGATTTTTAATAGGATAATATATGGTTACGCTTTCACGAATTATAAAATACGGAATTCAAGCTTTTTTGAGAAATGGTTGGCTTTCGGTCTCTACAGTCAGTATTATGATTCTTGCCGCCCTGGTTTTTGAAGGACTTATTATTTTCAATGTTGTGGGGAAGAGCGCTATTCAATCTATTCAGGATAAAATTGACATAAGCGTGTATTTTAAAAGCAATGTAGCGGAAGATTCCATTTTAAGCATAAAACGCTCTTTAGAAAACTTGAGTGAAGTAAAAAGCGTTGATTATATATCCCGTGAGCAAGCTCTCGATGATTTTAAAGCTCGGCACCAAAGTGAAGACGCTATTACCCAAGCCTTAAATGAACTTAATTCAAATCCGCTTCTCGCGTCGCTTAATATCAAAGCAAAAGATCCCCATGAATATAAAACGATCGCCAATTATCTTCAAAATCAGAATTTGAAAGACCAGATTGAAAAGGTGACGTACGCTCAAAATCAGGTTGTTATTGAGCGTCTCATAGCGCTTATTGATACTCTTAAAAATACCGGCATCACGCTCACGGTATTCCTTTCTTTCCTTGCTGTTATGGTTACCTTCAATACCATACGTCTCGCTATTTTTTCAAACAGCGACCAAATTGGAATTATGCGTCTTGTGGGGGCGTCCAACAAGTTTATCCAAGGACCCTATGTTGTTGAAGGCGTGTTATACGGTATCATTTCCGCCATCATCAGTTTTATTATTTTAATTCCCATTATTAATTTTCTTTCCCCATATATCAATAACTTTATTCCCGACATCAATCTTTCGTCGTATTTTAGCGCTTCAATATGGCAACTTCTCTTTTATCAACTCGCGTTTTGCGTGGGGGTTGGTATTATTTCAAGCTCCATCGCCATCAGAAGATATTTGAGAACATAAGTATGGTTGACGTTTTAAAAAAACATTTTCAGTTTGATAGGTTTTTGCCGTTACAACAAGAAGCTATCTCTGACGTCCTTCAAAAAAAGGACGTTTTGGTTTTGCTCCCTACGGGAGGAGGAAAGTCTCTTTGTTACCAACTTCCCGCGCTCATGTTTCCGGGAATAACTATTGTTGTTTCGCCTCTTATTTCTCTCATGAAAGATCAAGTAGCCGGTCTTTCCGAAAATGGCATTCCCGCGGCATATTTAAATAGCAGCCAAGGCGTCGGGGAAACCCGGGAAATAAAGAAAAAGGTTTTATATGGAGAGATAAAACTTTTGTATGTCGCGCCCGAACGTCTTCTTCATGAGGGATTTTCCGAGTTTCTGGAGCGTCTTAATGTTTCTCTTATTGCCATTGACGAGGCTCATTGTATTTCGGAATGGGGTCATGATTTTCGTCCTGAATATCGGAAATTGAACATGCTTCGTACGATGTTTCCGAAAGCTCCGATGGTTGCCCTTACCGCGACAGCAACCCGGAAAGTAAAAGAAGACATCATATGTCAGTTGGGTTTTAAAAATCCCGGTGTGTACGTTGGAAGCTTTAATCGTAAAAATCTTTCCTATTACGTCTATCCCAAACAGGAGGCTTATCCTCAAATCGTGAATTATATAGAAGATCATCCGAAACAATCGGGTATCATTTATTGCCATAGCCGAGCTGCGGTTGATAGAATGGCCGATCATTTGCTTGCGGATGGCATTGAAGCTCTTCCATATCATGCGGGCATGTCTCAAAAAGAACGGACTAATAATCAAGAACGTTTTATGAACGGAGAATCCCAGATTATCGTGGCAACGATAGCATTCGGTATGGGGATTGATAAA
>JAKAHN010000024.1 GCA_021814895.1 bacterium | reverse complement strand
AATGGTCGCCAAAGCGGAACAGTTGGATGCGTCTCTTAGTTTGTTCGGTCCTGGCGGCGAGGTCGCAAGGCATATTCCTATTACAGTCCAGGAGTTTAATGTTTTAGAAAAAGGACCGGTGCATATTACCGAATACGGGGTTTGCGTCCACGATTATACTATGTCGCCGTGCGAAAAATACAGGGATTGTCTAAACTGCTCGGAACAGGTGTGCATTAAGGGCGATAAAGAAAAATTAAGGCGGATAAAATTAAGACTTTTAGAAATAGAAAACCAGTTTGAAGCCTCGGAAACCGCAATTAACGAAGGTTTTGCAGGTGCGGACAGATGGCATGAGTACCACAAAAATACTATTAATCATTTAAGAGAACTTGTCCGTATTTTAGAAAATCCCGATATTCCTGACGGCTCCCAGATAAAACTTTCAAATAATAAATCGTTTAGCATCTTAAAGAGGGCAGTAAATGCAAAATTATCGGCTTCAATCAATATAGACTTAAAAGAGAAAAATCTGCTCAAAAATGCGGCTAAACTTTTGGGAGACGAACTTGGCTAAACACTTATCAAAAAGAGATATCGAGGCTATTATCAATATAATTCTGGGCTGGAAAGACGATAAACTTTCGTGGGATAAAATTTGCACTTCATCGGCAAAAGTTATCGGCAAGATTCCTACCCGCCAGTCGTTAAGTGCCAATAAGGCAATAAAAGAAGCATTTAAGACCCGTAAGGCTGCTATTAAGCAAAAAGGCAACGAATTACCAAAGCCGAGCAATTTAAATATAGCGGCAGAGCGCATTGCAAGACTGCAAAACGAAAACGAAATACTGAAAAAAAAGAATGCTGAATTATTGGAAAAATTTGTCATTTGGCAGTATAATGCTTATAAGCACGGCCTTAAAGAACGCGAATTAAACGAGCCTTTGCCGAGAATCGACAGGGAAAGAACGGAATAAATTATAGAGAAATGCTTATGTTAAAAAGTTTCCTTACACAATCGCAATACTAGAGATGAGATAATATGCCGTATTTATTATATTATGCTATTCAAAAGATTTTCGCTTAGCTTAGTACACGAAATATATTCCTTTTTTATTTCAGTAAATATATTATAATATATTAAAATAAAACAAAATATTCATCTACAGTTACGGAAAATAGAATTATGCCAAAAAAAGATTTTCAAAACTGGTCAAAAGAAAAGCTTCTCCACGAATACAAGGAGCTTTTGAAGCGTAAAACATTCGGCATTGTCTGGGAGAATAAAACTGAAGATGTGGTAGAACAATGCAAATCATTTTTGCCAGTTTTGAAAGATGAAAAATCAAAATCATTTTCAACAGATAAAAATGGAATAAACCATATTTTTATTGAAGGTGATAATTATCACGCTTTATCAGTTTTAAATTATACCCACAAGAAAAAAATTGACTTGATTTTTATTGATCCGCCCTATAACACTGGCAATAGAAGCTGGCGATATAATAATGACTATGTTGAAAAAGAAGACCGCTTCAGACATAGCAAATGGCTATCATTCATGAATAAACGGCTTCGTCTCGCTCGTAATTTATTAAAAGAGAACGGAATAATTGTTGTTACTATTGATGATTATGAATTATTTACTCTTGGTTTGTTAATGGACGAAATCTTTTTTGAAAATAATAAGATTGGAGTTTTGGCTGTTGAAAGTAATCCTCGCGGTAGAACAACTAACAAATTTTTTGCGACAAGCCATGAATACTGGTTGATTTATGCAAAAAATTCAAATGTTGCTTCAATTGAAAATGTGCCTCTTACAGAAGAGCAAAAGAAATTATTTAATCTTGAAGATGATATTTCGTCATATCGACTTTTGCCATTTAGAAGAAGTGGCGGATTATCCACGCCGGAAGAACGGCCAAATTCTTATTATCCGATATTTTATAACGCAAAAACTGGAAAAATAGATATTGAACCATTCAAAAATTCAATAAAAATATTACCTATTGATAGTTCGGGAAGAAAACGAGTTTGGAGGCAAACGAGGCCATCGCTAATGGAAGCGGTTGGTCGTGGAGATATGGTTATCAAAGAAACTGGTAAGGGCTTTGTCGTTTATATGAAAGACAGGATTAAAGAAGGCAGGAAGGCAAAAACAATTTGGATAAATCCAAAATATGACGCTTCCTCACACGGCACGGTATTGCTTGATAAAATACTAGACCGAAGAAAAGCTTTTGATTATCCAAAATCTTTATATGCCGTGTTAGATGCCTTGTCGGTATTAGTTGCTAACAAAAAAGAAGCGGTTATTTTGGATTTCTTTGCAGGTTCTGGAACGACCGGACACGCAGTTTTAGAATTAAATAAAAATGACGGGGGCAAAAGACAATTTATTTTATGCACTGATAATCAAGATAATAACGGAAGCGGAACAAAAATTGCCAGTGATATTTGCTATCCGAGAATTAAAAAAGTGATGAGCGGTTATTCTATTAATGGAAAGAAAATCGTTGGTTTTGGTGATAATTTGAGATATTACTCTGGTGAATTAGTAGGAAATATTAAAACCGACAACGATAAAAGGGTTCTGACTTCAAGAAGCACGGAAATGCTTTGCCTTGCTGAAGCGACTTTTGATGAAGTAGCGAACAAAAAAGGTTTATTTGCTATTTACGAAAATCAAAAACAAATGACTGGTATAATTTTTGATGAGGACGCAATTTCTGATTTCAAAAAAGAAGCCAGAAAGCACAAAAAGCCAATTGTTGTTTATGTTTTCAGCTATGACCACACATATAACGAAGAAGATTTTGAGGATTTGGAAAATTTGAAAGTAGTAAAACCGATACCGGAAGTGATCTTGAATGTTTATCGCAAAATTAACAAAGAACTTTATAAACCAAGAAATTTATGAAAGATTTAGTATATCAAAAAAAATACATCAAAGAACTTGCCTCAACTTCAGTTGGGTATATTGAAGATGAAGACCCGAAATTGATTGTTTTTCAAGCTCCGACCGGTGCGGGAAAGACAATAATGCTTGCCGAGGCAATGTTGCGAATAGTCAAGGAATTAGGCAATCAAAAAGAACTGGCCTTTGTTTGGATTTCAGTAAATGCCTTGCACGAACAAAGCAAAGAAAAATTAGAAAAACATTTTGAAAACGAGCGATTGCTTGATTGCGTCAGTATTAATGAAATTCAAAATAACATAATTGAACAAAACCAAATTGTTTTTGTAAATTGGGACTCTCTTAACAAAGAGGGCATTTCTCTTTTTATGTCCGATAACGAGAAAGACTGGAATTTGAGTAAGGTTGCCGAAAACACGAGGGACGAGGACAGAAGTATAGTTTTAATAATTGACGAGAGCCACCGCACGGCAAAAACAAGCAAGTCGCAAGAAATCGTCAATATGATAGGGCCAAAATTGACGATTGAAGTTTCGGCTACGCCGAAAGAGGGCGTTACGAATGACCATAAGACAACGGTTAAGTTGAGCGAGGTTGTCGCCGAAGGAATGATCAAAGAAGAAATTCAAATAAACCCTGGACTTGGTCGTGTGCAAACAAACGAGGATATTGTCCGAGAAGCTCTTAAAAAGCGAAAGGAACTAAAACGGCTTTACGAAGAAGCGGGAACAAAAATAAATCCTTTGCTTTTAATTCAAATACCAAAGAAAAAGAAATCTAACGTTAGAGAACCAGAGGATAAAATTATTGAGATATTGAGTAAAGAAAATATTACGATTGAAAACGGGAAACTTGGTCTTTGGCTTGCCGAAAAAGATAAAAAGAAAAATCTTGATTATCTTGAAAACCACGATAGTGAAGTTGATGTTTTAGTATTCAAAGAAGCAATCGTGCAAGGTTGGGATTGTCCGCGTGCAAGTATTTTATTGCTTCAGCGAGAATGGAACGCCGAAAATTATGTTTTCAATATCCAGACGCTTGGTCGCATTATGCGTATGCCAGAGCAAAAGCATTATGAAAATTATCCCGCTTTGAATATCGGTTATGTTTATACGGCTTCGGATAATTTTGAAATTGTTGATGATTTGGCAAAGGATTATGTTAGCAAGGAACAAATGGTGCGAGATAACACTATTTATAAAGACATTTATTTACCGAGTGAACTTGTTAGAAGAAAACGAGAATTGTTTAGATTATCAGGAGAGTTTAAGGATTGCTTATTCCAAGCTGGAAATGACCTGAAATTCAAGGAAAAGAAAATAAACTTTGGCAAGATTATTTTCAAAAAGGATATAGGTTTTATGGGTAAAATTACGGAAATAGATAAAAAGCAAGCGGTTGATTTTCAGAAAAAAGGCGCAATCGTCAGAGACCGAGAGGAAGTTTGCGCCGAATACACGGCATTTATAAAATCGCTTACATTTCCTTTTACTGGTGGCGGTCGCCCGACTGAAATTATCAAATCCAGTTTGCGCTCATTTTTCAAAAAATCTTTTGGAATTGATAACGAGGACGAAATAGCTATGATTGTATTAAATCCAATCAATAAAGTTGAATTTGTAGAACTTATTGAAGAAGCAAAAGGAATTTATAAATCGTTGCCAGAAAAAGCGGACGAGGTTATTATAAATGAAAACTGGCAAGTGCCGGAAATAATCAGCGTTTTTGAAAACTTTGACGAAATAGAATCGGTAAAAAAGTCTCTTCTCAAGCCGTACTTTGTAAAAAGAGACAAGAATGGAAAACAGCAATGGTCCAAACCGGAAAAAGTTTTTATAGATAAATTAGAAAAAACGGATAGCGATGTCTTGTGGTGGTTCAAGAATGGTGTATCAGAAAGCAAATATTTTGGAATTGCCTACAAGAAAAACGGCAATAGTCATGGAAGCCATTACGCTTTTTATCCTGATTTTATTGTAAAAACGAAAAAAGACATTCTCGTTGTTGAGATAAAAGATGATAGGGATTTCAAAAACGAAAATTTATATAAGCTCAATGCTGGAAGAGAGTTTCAGAAAAAATATAAAAGCAAAGAAAATTTGTATTTTTATATTATTTCACCATCTGATTATGACAGGTTTTTTATCGCCCTAAAAAATCAAAACCTTAGTAACTTTAAATCTCAATTTGAGGAAAATTTAGTCAGATATACACAAAGTCGCAAAGTTGTTTCTGAAAACCAAAAGGAAAAATCAAAAGAAGATGCAGAATTGCTTGAACTGTATGAGAGCGAATTGTCAAAGGCAATTAAAAATCTTGACAATAAAAATCTTGAAAACGAAATATTAAAAATTGATTTACAAAATGCGGGAATCATCATTGGCAACCTTAAGGAAGCTCTGTCTTATCAGCCAAAATTAGAGGCGAAAGAAAATAAGGAAGTGGTAAAAATTTCTACGCCTTTCAATATTTGCGTTTTGGGCGAAGTAATTGACGAGGATTTAATCCGAGAAAAATTAAGAGGATTTTTTGCAAAATACGGCTTGAAAGCTACCGATTGGGATATTGCGTTTATTGGCAATTCCAAAATCAGAAACAGCGATGTTTTGAGTGGATTAAAAAAAGGACAAACAAAATATAATGTGATTATCACGGGACAGATTTATCATCATTCGGGCAAAGGAAATGAGAGTGCAAATATTTTGACGGAGTTGAAAAAGGATAAGTACATTAACCATATTGTCGGATGTTCGCCAAAAGACCAATTGACTGCTGATAACATTCTTGAGAAACTTGAGCAACATTTAATTTAATAATTATTGAGTCAGTGCAGTACTAAAGAAGATTTTTTTAAATTTCGAAAAAATATTTTCAAAAATAAAGAATATTATCAAAATAAGCAATTCATAATCTGTCATTAAATCAAACTTCAACTATATTTAAACTTTATAAAATGCTATATTATTTTTAATAATTCTTAAAATCTTAAACTAAGATCATATAAAATTTGCACAATATTTTTAAAATTAGAAGATTTTGCAATTTTTAATGAAGAATTGTAAAAAAATAAAAGTAAAATTAGACAATCTGCAAATTATTATTTTATAAATAAATCGTATTGGAGATAATATGCAAACCTTACGCAAGGTAAAGATCGAGGGTTTCAAATCTATTGAAAAAGCTGAACTTCGATTGGGCGATCTGAATGTTGTAATAGGTGCTAATGGCTCCGGAAAGTCAAATTTGATAGGAGTTTTTAGACTTCTTGAGAGAGTTCTATCGAAAAATTTACAGGTATTTGTGGCAAGTGAACCCGATCGTTTTCTTTTCCATGGCAGGAAAGTTACTCCTGCTTTGTCTCTTGATTTCGCCTTTGACCAAAATTCTTATGGTTTCAAGCTCAAAGCAATTCAGGATAATTTGATTTTTGAATACGAACGTGTTGAATATACTGGGTATTGGACATACGCTGAACCAATAGCTACGGGACACAAAGAGAGCAAGCTTGCAGAAGCTGCAGAGTCATACCATAACAAGATTCCAAAATTCGTGTTTCCAAAAGTCAAGAATTTAGTTGTCTATCATTTCCATGACACTTCTGACACTTCGCCGGCAAAACAAACTAGCGATATTTCTGATAATCACTTTTTTCGCCCAAATGCAGCTAATCTTCCTGCCTACCTTTATTGGCTACAGGAGAAACATCCTGTTCAATTTGGGCACATTGAAGAACATGTCCGTCTTGTTGCACCCTTTTTCGATCGATTTGAACTATCCCCCTCAAAACTCAACGAAAAAAAAATCAAGCTTGAATGGCGGCAAAAAGGTTCGGACGCATATTTCGATGCATATTCGCTATCCGATGGTACATTACGCTTCATCTGTCTGGCCACTTTGTTGCTCCAGCCAAAACCTCCGGCATTAATCTTACTTGATGAACCTGAGCTGGGCTTGCACCCTTTTGCTATTCGTATTCTTGCCGAGATGCTTGAAGCAGCATCCAAAGATGTTCAAGTATTGCTTGCGACGCAATCCGTTACCCTGCTCAATAACTTTGCACCAAAGGATGTGATTGTTGCAGAAAATGATGGGCTCAAAACAACCTTTAAACGTCTAAATGAGCAAGGTATTGCTCAATGGCTTGAAGAATATACTATCGGCGAACTTTGGGAAAAGAATGTCCTTGGGGGTCGCCCATGACGCGTCTTCTCATGTTAGTAGAAGGGCCATCCGAAGAAATATTCGTCAAGCAAATTCTTACTCCATATTTAAGGGAATATGGAGTATATGTGGAATCTCCTATTATATTGTGGACAAAGCGAATTTCAAGTGGCGGTGGTTTCCGAGGCGGAGTATCAAACTGGAAGCAGATTCAAAAAAATTTGAAACCTCTGCTCCAAGATTCCGATGCCTGGGTAACGACTCTGCTTGATTTTTACGGACTTCCTCAAGATTTTCCGGGCTATGAAGATGCTCTTAAACCTGGCAATCCAAAAGACAAAGTAGTTACATTACAAAAAAAATTTATTGAAGAGATGGGGAATCCCCGTAAGTTTATTCCATTTTTCGCCTTGCATGAATTCGAAGCGTGGTTATTTTGTTCACCGGTTACGGTTGCTCAGCACTTCGGGAATCAAAATATTGCAACCAGTATACAATCTGCGGTCACACAAGCAGGCGAACCGGAACTAATTAATCATGGTGAAGATACGCACCCAAAATCACGCTTGCAAAACCTTGGAATAGGTTACAAAGAAACCTCGGATGGACCTACGATTATTGGAAAGATAGGCATACCCATAATAAAGGGTGCCTGCTCTCATTTCTCCAGTTGGCTGGATCGATTGGAAACACTTGACAAATAATAGATTGCTTAAAAATAACGGAAAGACAATATATTACAAATGAAACCAGTGGGGGTAATTGTAAAATACCTTCAATGAAAATCGTATAAATTTTTACAATATTTTTTAAAATTGTAAAGTATTAAACTGCAACTAATTTATTTTATTAATATTTTTAATCTATCAGGTAAGTATATCCGTTTTAAAAACAGCGGCGGGTATAAATTTATAATTTATACCCGCCGCGCCTTATACTAAATAAATAAACTTTTTACGCTGATTACTTTAACTATTAAACA
>JAKAHN010000023.1 GCA_021814895.1 bacterium | reverse complement strand
GTAATAAGAAAAACAGGCAATAAGGATTTCGCTCTTCTCCAGTGCATCACAAATTATCCTTCAAAGATTGAAAGCGCCAATTTGAAAGTGATGAATGTGTATAAAGAAGCCTTTAATACGATTATCGGTTATTCGGACCATACTCCAGGCGATACGGTCGTTTTGGGCGCGGTTGCTCTTGGCGCCAAAATCATTGAAAAACATTTTACTTTAAGCAAAAAAGATGCCGGTCCTGACCATCCGCATTCAATGGAACCGGCCGAGTTTGCTTTGATGGTCAAACATATCAGAGATATGGAGAAAGCGATGGGCGACGGTATCAAAAAAGTGGAAGCCGAGGAATTCGAAACGGTTATTGTTCAAAGAAGAGGACTGTTCGCTAAAAATAAAATTACAAAAGGTCAGACCATAAAGGCCGACCAGATGATTGAACTTCGCCCGGCGCTTGGTATTCTGCCGAAATTTAAGAGTGTTGTCGCGGGCCATAAGTCCGGGCGAAATATTGAAGCGGGCGAGCCGATTAAGTGGAGCGATTTAGTTTAATGTTGCAAATATGTCTTTATCGGCAAGAGAAAAATTTATAGCTATGGTCAGCAATGATAGGTTGAAAAAATCAGAGGCTATAATAATTTTGGAAGGCGATGGGTTGAACAGAGTAGCTGAAGGCGCGAGATTATACAAAGATGGCTGGGCTCCGCTAGTTGTAATTTCCGGAGGTATTGATAAACCGCCTCACAGTTTGCCGGCAAAAAAAATGTTGCCTGCGCTGCTATCTTTTGGGGTTCCAGAAAGGGCGATTTTTTTGGAAGAGCGCTCAATGAATACTCGCGAACAGGCGGTCGAGATTATGAAATTAGTTAAGGAGAGGAAATGGCGATCAATAATTTTAGTTGCGTCGCATTATCATCAGTACCGTTCATATTTAACCTTCTTGAAGGCAATGAATGAAGCGGGGTTAAAAATATTAATTATTGTGGCGCCGGAGAGAAATTTGTCGTGGTTTGCCGATGAGCAAGATGCCGGAGGCAGGCGAGTTGATGTCTTAGAAACTGAATTTGAAAAAATTGAAACTTACAAAGCTTCCGGCCACATTGTTTCGTTTGAAGAAGCGATAGAATATCAAGAGTGGAAAGAAAATAATTAAAATGGAATTACCTGAAGCTAAAAAATTGTTCGGCAATAATTTTATCGGTCCTGCTGAATTGAATAAAATCGGCAGTGTTTTAAACATCGGCGAGTTTGCGGAAGAGAACGGTAATATCCCGCCAATCGGTTTTAGCGACGAGATTTTGAAAAAAAACGCAGGAGATTCAATTTTAATTTTAGGCGCGCCATTTCATAAAGATGGTTCAAAATTGAATATCAAAAGTTTGCGGGAAATTTTCGGTCTTGACCCGGCAAAGAATGAGCCTTGTTTTTACAACCAAGATTGGTATCTAGGTCAGAAATTTTTTGAGGAAACTCTTGAAAATAAATGGTATCTGATAAAGAGGGGTGTTGCCGAAGATTCACGCGCCAAAAATCCAGAAGATTTAGTAAACAAAATGGCGAAGAATGAAAATCTACCATCGGCGATTTTAACCGCCCTCGTTTTTTTTGCGAATTATCTTTTGAATAAGGAAATTTTATGGAAGCACGATTTCATTTGGTGCGCTGATACCGATTTTAACGGCGACCGGATTTACACCGGCCGATATGTTGACCCTGACGGCAAAAACAAAAACGGTTTTAATATCCATCGTCATTTGAAACTCCGCCCTTGTTATGGAGTGGTAACGGAAATTTCTTAAAAAAAAGACTCCCGGGAGGGGAGTCTGTTAAAATTACCGTAGTCCTAAGGCGATGAAAATTACTCCTAGGATGGCGATTCCAAGGAGCACCTTTTCTCGTTTGGAGTATTGGTGACGTTCTTTGAAAAGCCAAAGACCTATTGCGGTCGGGATGATGGCCTCGCTTACCAGCAAAATCGGCTGAAAAGCGATCTGTGGAGTGTAGCGGAAGACCACTAACCCGGCCCACATCGTGGTGAAGATTGCCAACGAAAGCACTGACAGGAAGACAAAGTCTTTTTTCTTCAGACCGTCAGTGTGATTCTGGTAAGCCGCCTCTTCTTTATGCCAGAGCATAAGGGCGGTAGCTGAGAGGAAGCATCCTCCGTACCAACCAAACATAAACTCGGCTGGATGGAGGCCGGTTATCGCGAACAGTTTTTCCAGGAAGTAAGCGAGACCCCAAATGACGCTGTAGCCACCTACATACCAGAAAAATAGAAGAGGCTCTTTTTTCTTGTATTTTTCTAAGCCCAGAGCTATAGCTGCAGATGATGCCAAGGCGATGCCGATTCCTAACGGTAGGTTGAGCAGAATCCACTCTTTCAAAAAGAAGAAGCTCAAACCCATTGCAATTAGGTCGTCGGGGAAGGAGAGAACCGAAGTCCCGCTCAGGGAGATGTTCAGTGCTTTCCAGCGGATGTACAAACCAACTCCGTTCGCGATGCCAATCGCGGTCGCGATTAGCACCCAAACGCTCAGCGGTCTGCCGTTCAAGAACCAGAAGCCGATGCTGATCACGAAAATTATTCCGTACATCCAAGCAAACCGTTTAGTCCGAGAGTGCTGACCAACAATCTTCTTTTCCAACCATCGGGTTATCACGAAGGAAAGCGCTATGTAAAGAGCTATTAGCCCCCATAAGGTATTTATGTTCATAACTTAGGTTGACCGAACTGATCTGATTATGACCACTTTTTTATTTTTTGTCAACATTCGGTTTTCTTATAATAATGATAAACTTTAGCATAATTATGGATAAGTCAGTATCAAA
This sequence comes from bacterium, assembly GCA_021814895.1. Taxonomy (GTDB): domain Bacteria; phylum Patescibacteriota; class Minisyncoccia; order Phycocordibacterales; family 2-02-FULL-43-11; genus 2-02-FULL-43-11. The sequence continues at coordinate 5,543 of JAKAHN010000023.1, read as the reverse complement.
TTTTAGTGAGGAAGAAGAAAAAAGTTTGGTCGGTTTACTCTATAATCATATCTCTTTTGGTACCACTATGGAAGTTTTTGGCGAATTGGACAAAAAAGGTTTGTCTAGGTTGGTGAATATGAGAAATATTTTTAGGAAGTTAATTTTTAAATACCAACTAATTTCACAAATTAGCAATCAAGATTTTTTACTAATCGGCCTGGTTGATCTTATCGGTGACGATGAACTAGCCATTTTTTCAAAAAGTAATAATAATCATTTGAAAAACAGAGCTTTGTATTTTTTAAAAAATAAAAAATAAAATGGCAAAAAATATAATTAGAATCGGCAAAAAAGAAAAAAAGTATGTTGAAGAAGTTTTAGCTACGCAATTCAGCGCTTCTAAGGGTATAAATATGCTTGGTAGGTTAGAAAAGGAATTTTCAAAAAAGTTCGGCATTCAATATTCTATCGGACACACCAACGGCACAGCCACCCTTCACTCCGCTTTATATGCGGCCGGAGTGAGAGCTGGCGACGAAGTTATAGTTCCCCCTCTTACAATGTCGGCAACGACGATGGCGGTTTTACATGCCGACGCCGTGCCTGTTTTTGCCGATGTTGATGAAGACACCTTTCAAATTGACCCGAAATCAATAAAAAAACTTATTACACCAAAAACAAAGGCGATAATCACCGTCGCTCTTTATGGCCTTTCGCCAGAAATGGACGAAATAATGGATATTGCAAAGAAAAATAAAATAAAAGTTATTGAAGACGATGCTCAGTGTTTTTTGGGAACTTACAAGGGTAAAATGGTTGGCGCGATCGGCGATTTATCAAGTTTTAGTTTTCAAGGAAGTAAGCATATGACGGCAGGCGAGGGTGGAATGGTTTGCACCAATGACGGCGATATGGCCGATGCGGTCAGGAAATTTTCCGTGCTCGGTTATGCCGGTGTTTCCGCCAAAGTCGGCAAAATTACTAAAGATGATATTCAAAATCCAAATTACGAACGGCACGTCTCTATGGGTTACAATTACCGGATGTCGGAACTTTGTGCCGCTGTTTCTCTCGGACAATTGGAACGCCTTGAGGAATTGGTGGACAGAAGAATTGCCGTGGCAAAACTTTTCACAGAAGCGATAGGTGATTGTTCATGGCTTAAACCGCAAAAGACGCCGGAATATTCAAAAAATTCATACTGGGCTTTTGCTGTTCGGTTAACTCACCCTAAAATAAGTTGGGTAGAATTTAGAAAAAAGTTTATGGAATTTGGCGGGGATGGAATCTATGCCACTTGGAAATTGACTTACCTTGAACCGATGTTTAAAAATTGGAATCTTAGCGGTAAAGAAAAAGTGATTGAAAAAACTTACGATGGTAAACTGCAAAATTTTACAGAGGGGCTTTGTCCGGTGGCTGAAAAAATCCAAAAAGAAATCTTGGCCTTCAAAACGAATTATTGGGATTGGAATCGGGCCAAAAAGCAAGCTGAAATTTTAAAGAAAACGATCAAGTTTTATGATAAAAGGTAAAAAAGTAGTGGCGACAATACAGGCAAGGATGACTTCTAGCCGTTTGCCGGGAAAAGTTTTGATGGACTTGGTAGGCAGGCCGGTTTTGGCGCATATGATTGAGAGGCATAGAAGAAGCAAATTTACCGATGAAGTTGTGGTGGCGACAACCATAAACAAAACGGACGACCCGATTATTGAATTGTGTAAAAAAGTGAATTGCCCGTTTTATCGCGGAAGTGAAAATGATGTGTTGTCACGAGTGACCGAGGCTGTGGAAAAATCAAACGCTGAAATTGTCGTTCAAGGAATGGCTGACAGCCCTCTTGTGGATTGGCGAATTGTTGATCATTTGGTGGAAATGTTAGTTGATGGCGATTATGACTACGCCAGCAACGAGCTGGAGCCGTCTTTCCCGGTTGGTTTGGATGCCAGAGCATTTTTATTTTCTGCTCTTAAAAAAAGTGAAGAAGAAGCTGAAGAAGATATGTATAGAGAACATGCCGGATTTTATATTTACAAACATCCCGATATTTTTAAGCTGGTTAATTGGAAGGCGCCAAAGGAAATGTTTTGGCCGGATTTGAGATTGACTTTGGATACCGAGGAAGATTACAAATTAATACAATCTGTGTATAATGAACTTTATTCGAAAAACAATGATTTTTCGGGAGAGGATATAGTTAACTTTTTAAGGAAAAGGCCTGATTTGGTGGCTATCAATGCAGAGGTTGAGCAGAAAATTCCATCAGTTAAGAAATAGCAATTAGTGTTTTATATCTCTAACAAGATGAAGATTATAAAAAAAATCGATGTTAATGAAATCTCAAAATGGTCATCATGGCCGGCGCGTCTTTTAGGTTTGAGCGAATGGAAGAATATTAAACGCGATGCATCCAAGATTGAAAGCGAATACGATAAAGACAAGTACGGCAAGACTCTTGTTTTTTTCAACAAGTCAAAAAAGAAGCCTACGATGGAGGCCCTGAAACAATTTGAATATCACGATTATCGCGGAACAGTTTGTGTTTCCTCAAAAGAAAAATTATTGATAACCAAAGCCGAGGATGCTTTGGGAGAATATTACAAAATACTGGCGAGGGAAGTGTTGTCGGAGATAAAAGATGGCGATGCTGTGGTAGAGCTCGGTTGCGGTTACGGATTTAATCTGGATTTACTAAAAAAGAAATCTAAAAAAGACATTCGTTTTTTCGGCGGAGAATTTTCCCAAAATGCCGTTAATCTGGGGCAGATGTATTTTAAAAATGTCGGTTCCGATATCAAATTGAGCCAGTTTGATTTTTATGACAAAGAATACAAACTTTTTGAAAATATTGACGGACCGATTGTGATATTTACAGCTCACGCTATTGAGCAAATTCCGGACATAAGCAATATGTTTAGGGCGTTGAGAAAATATAAAAGCAAAATTCGGTCGGTTGTTCATCTTGAACCGACCTACGAATTGCATGACGATTCTTTGCTCGGACTTATGAGAAAAAGATACGCTCAAGTAAATGATTACAGCCGAAATCTTATCGGCGCGTTGAAAGATGCCGGTGATGTAAAAGTCTTGTCTGTCCAGAAAAACTTTTTCGGCTTGAACCCTTTGAATGTGTCATCTATTGTCAAATGGAAGTTTAAAAAATAAGTCAAACGCAAAGTATAAGGTTTATATTCAAACACAAAAAAGATAGAAACCTTAAATGTAAATTTTTATCTATGCAGGCGTGCTGTTTTCTTTTGTATTTTAATTGTGTTATATTTTTAATCTATGAATACTACAGACAAAATTTTGCGATGGATTGTTTTAATCGGCATTTTTGCGGTGCCGGTCTGCATTCCTTTTATTGTTTCAACCTCGATGTTTTTTCCGTTCATTACGGCTAAGGGTTTTACGTTTAGAATAATTACGGAAATAGTTTTTGTCGTCTGGTTTATTTTAACCTTGCGAAATAAAGACTATCGGCCGAAAAAATCCTGGATTCTTTACGCCCTCGGCGGGTTCCTTGCCGTAATGCTTCTCGCCGATATTTTTGCCGAAAATCCGCTTAAGGCTTTTTGGAGTAATTTTGAAAGGATGGAAGGTTACATCACTCTTATCCATATCGCCGGTTATTTTATTGTTGCAGGTTCTGTTTTGAATACGGAAAAGCTCTGGCGTAATTTTTTCCGCTTAAATATATTGGCAAGTGTCGCGATGAGTTGTTACGGCTTTCTTCAACTTGCCGGCAAAATTACCATCAATCAGGGCGGTGTTCGACTTGACGGCACTTTTGGCAATGCCACTTACTTGGCGGGTTATATGCTTTTTATGATTTTTTTGGCGTTGTTTTTGATAGTTTCAGAAAAAAAACGCGACGATGAGAAGGGGAATTGGTTCCTACCGATATTTGGATTTATAGAAGTGTTTTTACTTTATTCGTTGGTTGCTATGCCTGTAGTGCGAATTCCTTTTTTATTGTTGACCTCTTTAATGATGGCCATATTCCCAAAGGTTTCTTTGATTGGTTTAGTAATTGCTTTAATAATCACATTACTGATTATTACGGTATTGATAATCTTGAAAAAATCAGGCTCGATTTGGCGTTGGTTCTATGGCTTAGCCTTAGCATGCCAATTAATTATTTTATACAGCACCGCCACTCGAGGCGCGCTTATCGGTCTTATTGGCGGTTTGATTTTGGTGGCGATTATTATCGCGATTTTTGAAAAAGAAAACAAATTGCTGAGAAAAATTTCAATAATCACAGCTATTTCCGTTGTAGTTTTATCCGGTTTGTTTTATGCGATAAAGGACACGAAAATTGTCCAATCTCACCCTTCTCTTTCTCGTTTAACAAGTATTTCCGCCGATAGCGCTGACGCCAAAGCCCGTTTTATGGTTTGGGGAATGGCTCTGGAGGGAATAAAAGAGCGACCCATTCTTGGGTGGGGACAGGAAGGTTTTAATTTTGTTTTTAATAAATACTATAATCCCGATATGTATGGCAGAGAGCAGTGGTTTGACCGCACCCACAGCATTCTTTTTGATTGGTTTATCGCCGGCGGAATTTTAGGTTTTCTCGGCTACTACTCTTTACTGGTTTTGTTCTTCTTATTTATCTGGGGATGGAAAAAGTTGCCTCCATCTGTTTATACTCTGTCTGTTACTGAAAAAGCGCTTTTGACCGGGCTTGGAGCCAGTTATTTTTTCCAAAACATTTTCGTTTTTGATAATATCGTCAGTTACATTTTGTTTTTCTCAATACTTGCTTATTTACACCAAAGTAGAGCAAAACCGATTAAAAAGATGGAAGATTTGCCAATCGTTTCTATCGGAGACACTTATCGCTTTTACGCGCCGATCATCTTAGTCGTTCTAGTCGCCGTTTTATGGTTTGCCAACGGCCGAAATATTTTGGCAGCTAAAAATTTGATAAAAGCTCTTATCCCGCAACAAGGTGGTTTACAAGAAAATATTAAATATTTTAAATCTGCATTAGATTTGAATCCTTTTGCTACGCAAGAAATCCGTGAACAACTTGCCCAAGCGGCTTCCGGGTTGATTAATTCAAACAGTCAATCAATTAGTGTTACTGATAAGACCGCTTTTTATTCTTTTGCTGTTTCTGAAATGAAAAAGCAGGTTGCCAGCGTTCCGAATGATGCCAGGGGCAGAATTTTTCTAGGTTCGCTTTATTCTGTCGCCGGTTCTACGACCGAAGCTATCGCCCAACTCGAAGAAGCTCTGAAACTTTCTCCGCAAAAACAAGTGATAAAGGAATCTTTAGCTTCGGCTTATATTCAAAATGGTCAGTCGGGGAAGGCGGAAGAATTGATGAAATCGGCTTACGAAAGTGCGCCACAGTTTAACGATGTCGGGACGGTTTACGCAACTACAGCAATTTACGCTGGTGATAATAAAGTTGGAAGCGATGTTCTTAATAAAATTTACGGCACTGACGAACCGCTTGATGGACAAGTTCTTCAAGCTTATGTTAATACAAAACAATTTAATAAAGCTATAAGGATTGCTAAAGCGATGGATAGCAATGACCCAAAAAA